>NZ_JBFAMR010000019.1:13290-24452 GCF_040656595.1 Actinoplanes sp. NPDC049802 | reverse complement strand
GGCGCCGGTACCCGCCTGCCCGGTCTCGGCCAGCCGCTGGTCGTAGCCGCCGAGTGGTCGATGTGCGGCCTGGCGGCGCCGGTACCGGCCGCTGGCTGACCTGTGAGCTACACCAGCGACGTCACGGCAAGGAGCAGGATCCAGGCGAGGAAGCTGCCGCCGAAGCAGATCAGCGCGCCGGAGTCGGCGGGCAGCCCAGCGACCGGTTGCGCACCACCCGGTCCGGCGAGTGCTTAGCGATGCCCGGGAATTTCACGGACAATCCGAGAATGCTGCGAGTGGATCACGGTGTCGTCGCGGGCACCTTCAGCCTGGACGGCCAGACCTTCGACGTCGACAACAACATCTGGGTGGTCGGTGACGACGACGAGTGCGTGGTGATCGACGCGCCGCACGACGTGGACGCGATCCTCGCCGTGGTGGGTGATCGTCAGGTACGGGCGATCGTCTGCACCCACGCCCATGACGACCACGTCCGCGTCGCCCCCGAGCTGCGGGACCGGACCGGCGCCCCGATCCTGCTGCACCCCGCCGAGTGGCCGCTGTGGGAGATGACCCACGGTGACGGGGTGTGGTGGAACATCGACCTCGCCGACGGCGCCCGGATCGAGGTGGCCGGGTCGGTGCTGGAGGTGCTGCACACACCCGGCCACGCCCCGGGGGCGGTCTGTCTGCACGTTCCCGAGCTGAACTGCGTCTTCACCGGCGACACCCTGTTCAACGGCGGGCCGGGGGCGACCGGCCGGTCCTACTCGGACGCGGAGCTGATCGTCGAGTCGATCCGGGAGAAGCTGCTCGCCCTGCCGGACGCGACAGTGGTGCACACCGGGCACGGCGACGACACCACGATCGAGGCCGAGCGGTTCCGGTTGGTCTGACCGGGGTCCATGAGCCCGGGGAGCCGGGCCACCGCGGCCATTGCGATCAGCCCGGCCACCGCGGCCAGCCCGGCCATCGGGTCAGCCCGGCCATCGCAGCCATCGCGGTCAGCCCGGCCATCCCGGCCATCGCGGCCACCGGGGTCAGCCCGGTGGTCGCGGCACCCGCCGGACCCGGCGGGGAGGCCGCGGGGAGCAGGCGGAACAGCCTCGATGCTGGTGGGTGGGCGGCGCCCGTACCAGAAGAATGGCCCTGGGGTTCTGGGTTCGGTGAGGAAGGGTTAGGGTGGCCTAACCTCACAAGGGGCGGGTGGAGATGGCGCAGCCGGAGTCGTTGGCGGAGTTGCTCAATGGGCGGCGGGCCGCGGTGGACGCGTCGCTGCCCGCGGTCGGGTTCGTGGCCGGGTGGCTCGCCTTCGGGGAGTCGATCTGGGCCGGGGCGATCGTGGCGGTGCTGTCGGCGATCGGGGTGTCCTGGTGGCGGCTGCGTAAGGGCGACAAGCCGCGGGCCGTGCTGATCGGGCTGTTCGTGGTGTGTGTGGCCGCTCTGATCGCGCTCGTCACCGGCAAGGCGGAGGACTTCTTCCTGCTGCAGTTGCTCAGCAACGGGGCCAGCGCACTCGCCTGGATCATCAGCATCGTGATCCGGTGGCCGCTGCTCGGGATCGTGGTCGGGACCGTGCTGGGCCAGCGGACCCGCTGGCGGCGGGACCCGGCGCTGCTGCGCGCCTATTCGCGGGGCAGTTGGGTGTGGGTGATGCAGTACGTGATCCGCGTCGCCGTGTTCCTGCCGCTCTACCAGGCGGGGTGGATGGAGGGCCTGGCGGCGGCGCGGCTCGGGCTGTCCGGGCCGCTGATCGCCGCGTGCCTGGCGGTGAGCTGGTGGGTGATCCGCCGCAGCCTGCCGGCGGACCACCCGGGACTACGTCATCCGGTCGTCGGCGATCCGGCTCAGAAGGCCGCCTCGTAGAGTTCGCGCAGCCCGGGTGTGTCGGCCGGGCCGCTGTAGCCGCAGATCAGGACGTCCGGGCCGGCGCTGGACACCAGGTACTCCCGGCCCGGTTCGAAGGCGCCGCCGCCGAGCAGCAGTTCGGGGTTGCCGCCGGGCTGGTTCATCGCGATCCGGGGCACGTCGGCGCCGTGATAGTTGTGGGTGACCTCCATCAGGACGGTGTCGCCGTCGATCTCGGCGACCCGGCCGGCGAAGGCGAGGGAGGCCCGCTCGGCCAGCCGTTCGGGTTTCGGCTCGGCGCATTTGGCCTGCCCGCCGGCCGGGAGCTGGATCGACGGCACCGGTGCGACGGACGGCACCGCGGAGATGATCGCGGGCGGAACCGTCTCCGTTTCCGGGCGCAGGGTCGCCCAGGCGGTGCCGCCGGCCAGCAGGACGAGGGCCGCGGCGACGGGCGGCGCCCAGCGGCGGGTGTGGATGCGGGACATGGCTTCCTCCACGAGGTGTTCGACCTGGGCGGGGGAGGCGGGTTCCAGCGGCGCGGCGGGGTCGGCGCGGCGCAGGCGTTCCCGGAGTTCGTCGTCGGTCACGTTCGGCTCCCCTCTGTCGGCCTTCCATGTCCGGCGGCGGGGCCGGTCTTTCGCGGCGGCTCGGAATCGGGCGGATTTTCACCGAACGGCTGCGAGCCGGGCGGCTGCGAGCTGGACGGCTGCGAGCTGGACGGCTGCGAGCTGGGCGGCACCGAGCCGAGCAGTTCCTCGCGCAGCCGCCGGCGGGCCCGGTGCAGGCGGATCGAGGCGGCGTTCGCCGTGATGCCGAGAACCACCGCGATCCCGGCCGGGGTGAGGTCCTCCCACGCCCACAGCCGCAGCAGTTCGGCGTCCTCGGGACGCATCCGGGCCAGGGCGGCGGCCAGGTCGCCGTCCGGCGGGGACGGGCCGTCGACGGCGGCCGGCGGCGGGTCCAGCCGGGAGATCCGGGCGATCAGCCGGAACCGGCGGCGGTTGGCCCGGTCGGCGTTGGCGAGGCAGTTGCGGGCCACCGCGTACGCCCACGGCAGATACTCCTCCGGCATCTCGTCGAAGCGCCGCCAGCAGATCAGCAGCGTCTCGGAGAGCACGTCGTCGGCGGTCGCCGGATCGGTGCGCCGGGCCAGGTAGCGGCGCACGGCGTCGATCACCGCGGGGGCCAGCCGCTCGAACCGGGCCCGGCGCGAGTCGGAGTTCACGAGGTCCACACCCGTTCATGTCCGGCGGCCGGGCCGGTCTTTCAGCGGCACCGATCTTGGATTCGGCGTGGCAGGATACCGACCAGTAACCCAGCGTTGGGAGACGGCCATGCGGACCGCGTACCGGACCTGCCCGCTCTGTGAGGCCGCCTGCGGCCTGGAGCTGTCCATCGACGGCGATCGGGTCGTCGCCGCCCGCGGCGATCGCGAGCACGTGTTCAGTCACGGCTTCGTGTGCCCCAAGGGCGCGACGTTCGGGCAGCTCACCGACGATCCGGACCGGCTGCGCCGGCCGTTGGTCAACGGCGCCGAGGCGAGCTGGGCGGAGGCGTTCGCCGCGGTCCGTGCCGGGTTGCGGCCGGTCATCGAGCGGTACGGGGCACACGCCGTCGCCCTCTACCTGGGCAACCCGAACGCCCACACCATGTCCGGCGGCCTCTACCTGGCCCCGTTGATCCGGTCGCTCGGCAGCCGCAACGTCTACTCCGCGAGCACCGTCGACCAGATGCCGAAACACGTGTCCTGCGGCTACCTGTTCGGCAACCCGCTGAACATGCCGGTGCCCGACCTGGACCGCACCGATCTGCTGCTGATGCTCGGCGCCAACCCGTGGGAGTCGAACGGCAGCCTCGCCACGGCCGCCGACTTCCCGGGGCGGCTGAAGGCGATCCAGGCGCGGGGCGGGCGGTTCGTGGTGGTGGATCCACGGCGTACGCGGACCGCCGAGCACGCCGACGAGCACCTGTGGATCCGGCCGGGGACCGACGCGTACCTGCTGTTCGGGATCGTGCACACGCTCCTCGCCGAGGATCTCACCGACATCCCTTCGTATGTGTCGCAGGTCGAGCCGGTCCGGGAGCTGGCCGCCGGCTTCCCGCCGGAACGGGTCGCCGACGTCTGCGCGATCCCGGCGGAGCGGATCCGCGGCCTGGCCCGGGAGCTGGCCGCCGCCCCGGCCGCCGCGGTGTACGGGCGGATCGGCACCTGCACGGTCGAGTTCGGCACCGTCACCAGCTGGCTCATCGACGTGGTCAACATCCTGACCGGAAACCTGGACCGGCCGGGCGGCGTGATGTTCCCGCTCGCACCGCACCTGTCGGGCGCCGCCAAACCGGGCAGGGGTTTCCGGACCGGGCGCTGGCACAGCCGGGTCCGCGGGCTGCCCGAGGTGAAGGGGGAGCTGCCGGTCGCCACCCTGGCCGAGGAGATCGAGACACCCGGTGACGAGCAGGTCCGGGCGCTGATCACGGTCGCCGGGAATCCGGTGCTGTCCACACCCAACAGCGCACGCCTGGACCGGGCGCTGGGCACGCTGGACTTCATGGTGAGCGTCGACCCGTACCTGAACGAGACCACCCGGCACGCCGACGTGGTGCTGCCGCCGACCGACTCGCTGCGCAAGGGCCACTACGACTTCACCTTCCTGGCGCTGTCGGTGCGCAACTTCGCCGCCTACTCGCCGCCGGTGCTGCCGCCCGAGCCGGGAGTCCCGGACGAGTGCGACATCCTGGCCCGGCTCATGCTGATCGTTCTCGGGCAGGACGACAGCGACCCCGATCTCGTCCACGACCGGCTGCTGCGACAGGCGCTGAGCCGGGTCCCGGAGGACCGGCACGGCCTGGTCACCGGGGACCATCCGGCGGAACGGCTGCTCGACGTGGCCCTGCGCGCCGGGGCGTACGGGGACGGTTTCGGGGACGACCCGGACGGGCTGTCCCTGGACCGGCTGAAAGCCGAACCGCACGGCATCGACCTCGGACCGCTTCAGCCGCGGATCCCGGCCGTGCTGCGGACCGCCTCCGGCACCGTCGAACTGTGCGCCCCCGAACTGGCCGCCGAGGCGGGCCGGCTGCGCCGGGCCCTCGACCGGGAACGGACCGGCGGCCTGGTCCTGGTCGGCCGGCGCCATCTGCGGTCCAACAACAGCTGGATGCACAACGTCCCGGCCCTGGTGAAAGGCCGGGACCGGTGCACCCTGCAGATCCATCCGGCCGACGCCGAACGGCTGGCCGTCGCCGACGGGGATGCCGTACAGGTCACCTCACGGGCCGGTGGGCTGGTGGTGCGGGCCGAGATCACCGACCGGGTGATGCCGGGCGTGGTGAGCCTGCCGCACGGCTGGGGTCACGACCTGCCGGGCACCCGGATGGCGGTCGCCGCCGAGCATCCGGGTGTCAACTCCAACCTGCTCACCGACGAGCTGGTGATCGACCCGCTGTCCGGTAACAGCGTGCTCAACGGGATCCCGGTCGAGATCAAGCCGGTTTCCTGAGGAACCGGGGGATCAGCCCGGCGGTCGCGGCACGGGCCGGGCCCGGCAGAGGATCGCGGTGCGCCACGGGACGGGATCGCTGCGGTTGCCGACGGTTTCGCCCGTACCGGATGAGGCTTTCAGATCCACCCCATCCGCTGAGCGTGATGGATCGCGGTGATGCGGTTGGCGGCGCCCAGCTTGGTGATCGCGTTGGAGAGGTAGTTGCGCACCGTGCCCTCGCTGAGATGCAGCCGCCCGGCGATCTCGGCTACCGAGGCGCCGCCGGCGGCGAGGGCGAGAGCGTCGCGTTCCCGGTCGGTGAGCGGGCTCTCGCCGGCCATCATGGCCGACGCGGCCAGCTCCGGGTCGAGGTAGCGGCCACCGGCGTGGATGCGGCGGATCGCGGTGGCGAGTTCGGTGCTGGAGGAGTCCTTCGGGATGAAGCCGCGCACCCCGGCGGCGATGGCCCGGCGCAGGTGGCCCGGGCGGGCGAAGGTGCTGAGGATCAGCATGGCCCGGCCGGGCAGCCGTTCGGCGACGCTGAGCCCGTCGAGGCCGGGCATCTCGATGTCCAGGACGATCACGTCCGGCTGGTGGGCGGCGACCGCGGTGAGCACCTCGTCGCCGCGGCCGCACTGGGCGACGACGGTCAGGTCCTCCTCGAACTCCAGCATCATCGCCAGGGCCTCACGAATCAGATGCTGATCGTCGGCGAGCAGGACCCGGATCACGCGGCGACTCCGATGGGGGCGGTGGCGCGGACCAGGAAGCGGCCGTCGCCGGTGGGTTGAGCGGTGAGCGAGCCGCCGATCGCGGCCAGGCGCTCGCCGAGGCCGGCCAGCCCGGTGCCGGACGTGCCCGATCCGGCGGTGGCGCCGTCGTTGACGACCTCCAGCACGGCGGAACCGTCGACCTCCCGCAACGACACCCGGCACCAGGTGGCCGAACTGTGCCGCAGGATGTTCGTGGCGCTCTCCCGCACCACCCACGCGAACGGGCCGGCCGTCTCCGGGCCGATCTCGCCGGGCGGCAGGTCGATCTCGCAGCGCACCCCGTCCGCCTCCAGGATGGCGCGGACGCTGTCCAGCTCGGACGACAGGTCGAGGACCCGGTAGCCGCGAACCGCCTCCCGGATCTGCCGCAGACCGTCCTGCGCCAGCCCGCGGACCGCGGCCATCTCGTCGGCGGCGCGGCCCGCGTCGATGGCGGTGAGCTTCCCGGCCAGCTCGCTCTTCACGGCGATCACCGACAGGCTGTGGCCGACCAGATCGTGCAGGTCCCGGGCGAACCGCAGCCGCTCCTCGGTGACCGCCAGCCGCGCCTCGGCGTCCTTGCTGTCGTGCGCCTGCTCGGCCAGATCCAAGATCCAGATCCAGAGCTTGTTCGCGTACGGCAGAGTCAGGCACATGATCCCGTAGACGACGGCGGCCACCGCGACCGGAATGTTCTGCGGTCCGGGGTCCAGCCACTGCAGGAGCACACAGACCGTGGCCGTGCCGGCGGACAGCAGCGTGGTCGCGAGCCGCCCGGTGCGGACCGTCACGAGGCTGACCCAGGCGATCGGGATGAGCCCCCAGCTGACCGGCTCGGCGTCCTGCGCGATCAGGATCACCAGGCAGGCGGCGCCGGAGATCACGGTGTCGCGGCGGACCTGCCCGGCCTGCCTCGGCCAGCCGATCGACACGGCACGGATCAGGCGCCACACGTACCAGTTGAACACCATCAGGGCGAGCAGGGCGACGGTCAGGTGAACCGGCTCGGGCCGCTCGTCGGCGACGTGCAGCAGCACCCCGCCGAACGCGCCGAAACAGCTCATCACCAGCGTGAAGGACAGGCTCCACATGGTGATCCTGCGGGCTCTGTGCACACCACCGGTCATACCGGACACCCTAACGATCAGCCGCGCCGCGGGTCCCAGCGGAAGTACCGCCGGGCCACCACCGCGGCGACCGTCACCCACACCGCCAGCAGACCCAGATTCCGCAGCACCGCACCGCCGTCGCCGAGGAAACCGGTACGGATCAGCTCGGTCACCGGAGTCATCGGCAGGAACCCGGCGATCCGGGCCAACTGCTTCGGCAGGGCGTCCAACGGCACCACCGCCGGCGACAGGAACAGGCACAGGAACATGAACGGGACGGTCGCGATCTGCGCGATCTCACCGGTCGTGCTCACCCCGGAGATCGCCATCGACACCAGGCTGAACAGGGCCGCCGCCCCCAGCACCCCGGCCAGCAGCAGCAGCGGGTTCTCCGGCAGGCCGACACCGAGCGGCACCGCGGCCACGCACAGGGCGATCACCTGGAGCAGGTAGACGGCGGTCGCGCCGACCGCGCTGCCACCCAGGATCGCGGTCGCCGAGGCGGGCCCGCCGAGCAGCCGCTTCAGGACCAGCTCCTCCCGGCGGGTGGTGTAGAAACCGGCCAGGTTGACCAGCGGGGCGAACAGCGCCAGCGTCGCCACCTGCCCGGTCAGCATGAACGGAACCTGGTCGGCGGCCTGCGCCCGGGCCGTGAAGATGAGGAAACCGGCGACCAGCAGAGGCATCAGCACGGCGTTGGTGAGAGCCGACCGGTTACGCAGGATCAGCATGATGTCGACCCGGGCCAGCCGGACGGTGTGCTTGAGGTCGGTGGTCATCGGTTCTCCTCCACGATGGTCAGGAAGACGTCCTCGAGCGAGGCGGGGCGGACCGACAGCCGGTCCAGGGTGACGTCGCGCGAGGCGGCCCAGGCCAGCAGCGCCGCCACGGTCCGGTGGGCGCGGCCGTCCGGCTCGCCGCCGGTCACCGTGTACCGGGCGACCGGCAGACCGTCCTCGACCGTGATGTCCGGGGCGCCGCCGACCGGGGGCAGCGTGTCGATCGGGACGTCGGCCGGCACCCGGAACGCGATCCGGTCGCCGTGACCGGCCACCACCTCGGACACCGTGCCGGCGGCGCGGATCTCACCCCGGTGCATGATCGCCACCTGGTCGGCGAGCCGCTCCGCCTCCTCCAGATAGTGGGTGGTGAGCAGCACGGTCGTCCCGGACGCGACCTGATCCCGAACCAGTTTCCAGGTGGCGATCCGGGCCTCCGGGTCCATGCCGGTGGTCGGCTCGTCGAGGAACAGCACCTCCGGGCGGCCCACCACGGCGAGCGCCAGGTCGAGGCGGCGCTTCTGCCCACCGGAGAGCTGCCTGACCCGTACGCCCGACCTGTCCACCAACCCCACCAGGTCGAGCACCTCCGCCCGCGTCATCGGGGCGGGGTAGAGGTCACGCCACAGGTCGACCGTCTCCGCCACCGTCAGATCACCCAGCAGGCCACTCTCCTGCAGCATGATCCCGACCCGGGGCCGCAGCGTCTTCCGCGACCGGTACGGATCAGCGCCCAGCAGCCGCGCCGTCCCGCCCGCCGCCGGCCGGAACCCTTCCAGGACCTCCATGGTGGTCGTCTTGCCGGCCCCGTTCGTGCCGAGCAGGGCGAACAGCCCACCCGCCGGGACGGTGAAGTCGATCCCCGAGACGGCCTCGAAGTCGCCGTAACTCTGGCGGAGGCCGCTCACCTCGATGGCGGTGCCGGCGCGGGTCAGTGTCTGCGTGCTCATGCCCACCATGGTTCGCGAGCACGCCGCACCACGGCAGTCGCCGCCGTCAACGATCCGGGATGACAGATGTCATCTCCAGCGTGTGGATTTCGCCCGCGCTCCGTGCGCCCGGTCGTGTGTGTGGATTTCGGGCGCGGAGCGGACCCGAAACCCACACGCCGGATGGCCGGTGGTCTCGCCTGAGCGTGGGGAGTGGCGGGGTGATCCGCGCCGTGTCTTCTGTGTGTGGATTTCGGGCGCGGAGCGGACCCGAAATGCACACGCCGGATGGCCGGGCGTCCTACGTGCCGGCGCCGGGTTTGCGGCCCTCGGTAGGGTCATGATCATGACGCTGACCGATGTGCTGGTCCGGGCCGCAACCGTCGCCCCGGATCAGGGCATCGTCCTCGTCGGCGATCCCGATCGGTTCCTCACCTTCCCCGAACTGCACACCGACGCCCTGCGCATCGGCGGCGGCCTCCGCGCGGCCGGGCTCGGCGCCGGCGATCCGCTGCCGGTCATCGCCGACGACAGCGCCGACTTCCTGGCACTCTTCTGGGGGGCCGTGTACGCGGGCGCCGTACCCGTGCCCCTCCCGCCGGAACCGCGCCGCCTCGCCGCCGTCTGGCGTCACCTGGGCCGCCCACCCCTGGCAGGCGATCTCGCCACGCCCGGCGCCACCCTGCTCTCCCCGCGCGACCTCCGCGCCGCCTCCCCTCTACCCGCCCCCGTCCCGGTACGAGCGGACGACCTCGCCTTCCTGCAGTTCTCCTCGGGCAGCACCGGAACGCCGAAAGGTGTCGAGCTCACCCACGCCAACGTGGTCGCCAACCTGGCACAGGCCACCCAGGCCGGTGCGGTGACCGGCGACGACGTCGTGGTCACCTGGATGCCCTACTTCCACGACATGGGCCTGATCGGCACCCATCTGGCCCCGCTGTACGCCCGCTGCCGCCAGATCCGGATCAGCCCGCTCGCCTTCGCCAAACGCCCCGAGACGTGGCTGCGCGCCACCGCCGAACACCGGGGCACCGTCCTGTCGGCCGCCAACTTCGCTCTGGCCCTG
Source organism: Actinoplanes sp. NPDC049802 (assembly GCF_040656595.1). Taxonomy (NCBI): domain Bacteria; kingdom Bacillati; phylum Actinomycetota; class Actinomycetes; order Micromonosporales; family Micromonosporaceae; genus Actinoplanes; species Actinoplanes sp. NPDC049802. The sequence goes on along the minus strand of NZ_JBFAMR010000019.1, from coordinate 14,505 downwards.
GTGAACCGCCGGGTGCCCGATCCGGTCCTCGACGAACTGGATCTGAGCAGCGTCCGCCTTCTCATGGTCGGCGCCGAACCGATCTCCCCGGCCGTGTGGCGCACCTTCCGCTCCCGGCTGGGCCGGGCCGGCCTCGCACCCGGCGCCATGCAACCGGTCTACGGCCTGGCCGAGGCCACGGTCGCCGTCGCCTGCCCGCCGCTCGGCGTCCCCGCTGTGCCTGTCCGCCTGAGCCGGGCCGCCCTCTCCCGCGGCGTCGCGCTCACCGTCCCTGAACACCCACCGCTGCCCGGCCCGCCCCCGTCCGGGCCTGGCGCTTCGGCCGCGCCGTCGCTCCCGTCAGGCGTGCCTCCCGGCGCGCCGCCCGCCGCCGGACCGGCAGGGGCGGCGGCGGGCGACGGTGGGGAATCCGTCGTCGAGCTGATGGACGTCGGTTTCCCGGTGCCCGGCTGCGAGCTGCGCATCGTCGACGACGAAGGCGGTGACCTGGAGGAGTGCCTGGTCGGTCACGTCCAGGTGCGCGGCCCCAACGTCACCCGCGGCTACCACCGGGACGAGACCGGCTCCGCCGCGGCCCGCGACGGCTCCTGGCTGCGCACCGGTGATCTCGGTTTCCTCCGTGGCGGCCGGCTCGTCGTCACCGGCCGGCACAAGGACGTGCTGTTCGTGAACGGCCGAACCTTCCACGCCGCCGACCTGGAGGAGGTCGCCGCCGCCACCCCCGGCTTGAGCCCCGGCCCGATCGCCGTCGTCGGCGCGACCGATCCGGTCGACGGCCGCGAGCGGGTGGTGGTGTTCCTGTCCGCGCCGTCCGTCCGCGCCGACGCCATCCTGCCCGCCCAGGTCCGGGCCCGCGTCGCCGAGGCCCTCGCCTACGACGCCGTCCGCGTGGAGGTGGTCCCGAACGGCGTTTTCGCCCGAACCACCAGCGGCAAACTGCGCCGCCAGGCCCTCCGCGACCGCGTCACCCAGCCCGCGCCCTCCCACCCGGGCGTGGTCCCACACCCTGAGGTCGGGCAGCCGGCACCGGCGCGACGATCGGTTTCGGTCTCGACTCCCGGATCGGCGTCGCCGCCCGCGGCGGCCGCCCGATCCGGCCCGGACCAGCCGCCCGCGCCGTCCGCCCGATCCGGCCCGGACCAGCCGCCCGCGCCGTCCGCCCGATCCGGCCCGGACCAGCCGCCCGCGCCGTCCGCCCGATCCGGCCCGGACCAG
>NZ_JBFAMR010000019.1:0-13191 GCF_040656595.1 Actinoplanes sp. NPDC049802 | reverse complement strand
GCCGCCCGCGCCGTCCGCCCGATCCGGACCGGACCGGCCGCCCGCGCCGGCCGGAGCGGCCGGTCCTTCGGCCCTGTCCCGGTCGGCGGCGCCGCGGACCCGGCCGGAGATGGAGGCGCTCGTCCGGACGGTCTGGGCCGGGGTGCTGCGGGTTCCGGCGGAGACGATCCGGCCGGACGACCGTTTCCTGGCGATCGGTGGCTCCTCGCTGGCGGCCATGGAGGTGCTGGCCGGCCTGGAGGACGCCCTCGCCCGCCCGCTCGATCCGGCGACGTTGCGGGACTGCGCCACGGTGCCGGCGCTCGCCGACCGCCTGCTGCGCGGTGAGACCGTCGCCGGTCCCGGGATCGTGGATCGGGCGGCGCGAGAGGGGACCGTCGGCGCCGGTGAGCCGACGGCGGCGACGAGCGGACCCGGGCGGCTCGCGGTGATCGGGATGGCCTGCCGGTTCCCGGAGGCGGACACGCCCGGTGGGTTCTGGGCGAACCTGATCGGCGGGCGGGACAGCGTCGGCCCGGTCGACCGTTGGACGGGCGGCGGGCACGGTGCGTTCCTCGACGATCCGGCGCTGTTCGACGCCGAGTTCTTCGGGATCGGCGCGGACGAGGCCCGCCTGCTCGATCCGCACGCCCGGATCTTCCTGGAACTGGCGCACGAGGCGCTCGAACGGGCCGGATACGCCGGGCCGCGCCGCCGGGGCCGCCGGATCGGAGTGTTCGCGGCCGTCGGCGAGAGCGGCTATCCCGAGCTGATGACCGGCGCCGGCGGTCCGCACGCGCTCACCGGCACGCTGCGGAACCTGATCGCCGCCCGCGTCTCCCACCTGCTCGACCTGCGGGGTCCCGCCCTCGCCGTCGACACCGCCTGCTCCTCGGCGCTGGTCGCGCTGCACCTGGCCCGCCTCAGCCTGGCCGCGGGGGACTGCGACGTCGCGGTGGTCGGCGGCGTCAACCTGAACCTGACCGCCACCGGAGAATCCCTTCTCGGGGACGCGCAGGCCCTGTCGCCGACCGGCCGGTGCCGGGCGTTCGCGGCGGGCGCCGACGGGTTCGTGCCGGGCGAGGGCGGAGCCGCGCTGGTGCTGACCCGTCTCGCCGACGCCGGGGACGACCGTGTCCTTGCCGTCGTGTGCGGAACCGCGGTCAACAACGACGGCCGTTCGCTGAGCCTGATGGCCCCGAACCCGCTGCTCCAGCGGGAGGTGATCGCCGACGCCTACCGGGACGGCGGCGTCGATCCGGCGGACGTCACCTACGTGGAGGCGCACGGCACCGGCACCCCGGTGGGCGACCCGATCGAGGCGCGTTCGCTCGCCCACGCCTTCCCGCCCCGCGGCGACGGCCGCCCCCGCCTGGTCGGCTCGGTCAAGACCAACATCGGACACCTGCTCAACGTGGCCAGCCTGCCCGCCCTGGTGAAGGTGATCCTCGCTCTCCAGCACCGGGAGATCCCGCCGTCACTGCACCACGATCGCCCGTCCCCACGCTTCGACCTGGCCGCCGCCGGTTTCGAGGTGCCGACGACCCGCCGGCCCTGGACCGGCCCGCTGGTGGCCGGCGTCAACGGTTTCGGCTTCGGCGGCACGAACGCCCACGTCATCCTCACCGCCGCCCACCGCAACGAGCCCTCCGGCGGGGAGCCGGCGCGGCGCGACGGCGCCGGCCCGTATCTGCTCACCCTGTCGGCTCGGTCCGCGGCCGGGCTGCGGGCGGCGGCCGCCGATCTGGCCGCCCACCTACGGGCGCATCCCACGCTCTCCCCGCGGGACGTCTGCGCCACGGTCGCCGCCGCACGGGACGACGGACCGTACCGGTTCGCACTGGTGACCGGAAATGATCTCTCAGAGCGACTGGCCGTGGTGGAGCCCGGCCCGCCGCTGGGCCGGCCCGCCCGGGTGGCGTTCCTCTTCGGCGGCCAGGGCACGCAGCGACCCGGCCAGGGCGCGGACCTCTACGCGACCGCGCCGGTCTTCCGCGCCGTCCTCGACGAGGTGTCCGCCGCGGCCGGCCAGGTCGCCGGGCGCACGCTGACCGCCTGGTGCACCGGCCGCGACGTGACCGCCGCCGAGCTGGCCCGCACCGAAGTCACGCAGCCGCTGGTCGTCGCGTTCGCGGTGGCGCAGGCCGCGCAACTGGCCGCCTACGGGATCCGGCCGGACGCGGTCGCCGGGCACAGCGTCGGCGAGTTCGCGGCCGCCGTCTCCGCGGGTCAGCTCACCGCGGTCGAGGCGGTCGTCCTGGCCGCCGAACGCGGCCGCCTCACCGCCGAACTCGCGCAGCCCGGCGCGATGATCGCCGTGGCGGCCGCGGTCACCGACCTCGAACCGCTCCCGTCCGGGGTGGCCGTCGCCGCCGAGAACGCCACAAACCGGACCGTCCTGGCCGGCACGCACGAGGCGATCGACCGGCTGGAGGCCGAACTCGCCGCCCGCGGGACGGCCACGCGACGGCTGGCGGTCTCCCACGCCTTCCACTCCCCATCGATGGAACCGGTCGCCGCCGCGCTGGCCGCCCACGCCCCGAACGCCCGCCAGTCGCGGATTCCCCTGCTCAGCACGGTGACGGGAGAGTGGGGCGCGGCCTTCGACGCCGACTATCTGACCGCCCACGCGGTGCGCCCGGTGCGTTTCGCCGCAGCGGCGGCCGGGCTGCGCGCGGCCGGCTACGACACCATGGTCGAGCTGGGCGCATCGGTCACTCTCTCTCCTCTGGTACGCGCAACCGCCGCCACAACCGCAACCCCCACCCGAACCGCCGCCGCCCCGGAAGCCGCCGTCCCCCAGGCAGCGACCGCCCCCGAAGCGGCCGCAGCGAGAGCCGCCGCCCCCGAAGTGGCCGCCGTTCCCCGGGTAGCGACCGTCCCCGAAGTGGCCGCCGTTCCCCGGGTAGCGACCGTCCCCGAAGTGGCCGCCGTTCCCCGGGTAGCGACCGTCCCCGAAGTGGCCGCCGTCCCCCGGGCGGCGACCGCCCCTGAAGCGGCCGTCGGTCCCGGAGCCGCCGCCCCCGAAGTGGCCGCCGTCCCCCAGGCGGCGACCGTCTCAGAAGCCGCCGCCGGTCCCGGAGCCGTCGCCCCCGCGGAGACCGCCACCGGACGCGGGGAAGCCGCTGATCCAGCGGTGGTGGGGGGAGAGGCCGACGCGGGACGGGGGACCGTCGTGATCCGGGCCGGTCTGGACGCGGCCGGGCTGTTGCGGACGGCGGCCGAGTTGTGGCTGCGCGGGGCCGTTCTCGACCGCGCCCGCCTCGACGCCGGCGCCCGTCGTGTCGACGACCTGCCCACCTATCCTTTCCAGCGCCGCCGTCACTGGGTCACCGACCCGCTGCCGCCGGTGCTGTCGACCCCCGCGTGGATCGTGGCTCCGACGGAGCGCCACGATTCGGCCGAGCCGGCCGCCGGCTCGCCGGGACGGCAGACGGAACACTTCGAAGGTTCGCGGGCGCGAGCCGGCGGCAGCGAGGTCACCGTGGTCGCCGCTGACGGTGGAGCGGTGGCAGGCGCGCTACCGGCGATCACCGCTGTGCCGGGCGACGGCTGTCTACTTCTGATCACTCAGGACCTCTATCCGGCCGGGGCGGAGCGGCCCGACCCCGCACACGCGGTGTGGGCCGGGCTGGCGATGGCCTTCGCGGACGAGAACCCCAGGGCCGGCGTACGGATCGTGGACCTCTGCTCGAACGACCCGGCGGAGCGGCGGCGGGCCGCCGTCGAGTGGGAGAAGGGCGTGCCGCCGGCCGCCGGTCCCGCGGAGATCGTCGCCTGGCGGGGTGGGCGGCGGCTGGTTCGGACGTTCGTTCCGGCGCCGGCGGGGGAGCCGGGGGTTCCGCCGCCGGACGGCAGCTATCTGCTGGTCGGCGGGGGCGGGGCGGTCGGCGCGGAGATCGCCCGGCATCTGGCCCGGCGTGGACGGCCGCGGCTGCTGCTGGTGGGCCGGTCCGCGGCGCCGGCCGCGCTTCTCGGCGAGTTGCGTGAGCTGGGGGCGATCGTCGAGTACCGGGTGGCGGACCTGACCGTTCCCGCCGATGTGGCCGGGCTGGTCGCCGGGCGGGGGTTCGACGTCGTGGTGCAGGCCGCCGGAGTGGTGCGACCGGGCAGCCTGCGGGCGAAGACACCCGGCGAGGTGGCGTCCGGGATGGCCGCCAAGGTGGACGGCACACGGCTGCTGCTGGACGCCCTCGGCGACCGGAGACCGCTGGTGGTGGCGCTGTCCTCGGTCTCGTCGGTCGTTCCCGGCCTGGCCGGGGCCCTCGGTGACTATGTCGCGGGCAACGTCTACCTGGATGCTCTCGCCGCCGCCGAGACAGCGGCCGGACGGCGCTTCGTGTCGGTGAACCTCCCACTGATCGCCGGCGGTGGCCTGGCCGCGGCTCACGGGCCGGGCGGTGGCGGCGGGCTGCCGATCGAGCAGGTCCCGGACGCCCTCTGGGCGGCGGTCGCGGTCGGCGCGGCCCAGGTGCTGATCACCCCGGCGGAGGGCAGAGCGCCCCGGCGGTCCGGTTTGGGCCCGATGGGCGGCCCGCACCGGCGGTTCGGCTTCGGGCCGGTGGCTGGACCGGGGGACGAGGGCGGCGCGTACCGGCGGTCCGGTTTGGGGCCGGGGGATGAGGGTGGCGCGTACCGGCGGTCCGGCTTGGGACCGGGGGATGAGGGTGGCGCGTACCGGCGGGTCGGCTCGGGGACGGTGGGCGGGTCGGGCGGCCCGGGGCGGGAGGAACTCGTCGCCGTGGTCCGGGAGCTTCTGGCCGGGCCGTTGGGGCGGGCGCCGGAGACGATCGGGACGGATGAGGCGTTCCTGGCTCTCGGGCTGGACTCGCTCACCGCCGTCGACCTGGTCAAGGAACTGGAGCGGCGGCTCGGGCGAACGCTGTCGACGACGCTGTTCTTCGAGAACCGGACCATCGACGAGCTGGTGGCGCGGCTTGCGGCGGCTGTGGAGTTCCCGTTCAGTCCGGTGCAGCGGGCGTTCGTCACCACCGGGCGGCTTTATCCGGACGTGCCGGCCTACGCCTATGTGCGGCAGACGCTGCGGGGCCCGGTCGACGTGGAGCGGCTCGGATCGGCCTTCGCTGAGCTGGAACGCCGGCATCCGATGTTGCGGGTGCGGTTCGGGGCGGACGGGCAGCGGTTCGCGTCGCCCGGCGCCGGGCGGCCCGCCTGGTTCACGGTCGTCCGGCTGCCCGGGGACGGGAGCGCGGCGGGGCTGGAACGGCTGGACGCCGAGGTGCGGAATCGGCCGTTCGACCTGGTGCGGGAAGCGCCCGTTCGGGCGGTGCTCGCGGTGGAGGACGCCGGCCGGGCGCATCTGATCCTGGTGGTGCACCACGCGGCCGCGGACGGGTACAGCCTCGCGGTTCTCGGGGACGAACTGTGGGCGCTGTACTCCGGGACAGCGCCGGAGGCCGCCCCGGAAGCCACCTTCGCCGATCACGAGGCTCGGCGGGGCGCGGTGGTGGAAGCCGACCTCGATCACTGGCGGGCGGCGCTCGCCGGATGTCCACGGCTCGCCCTGCCGTTCGACGGGGATCCGGATGGCGAGCCACGCGGCGCGTACGGCGTACAGCAGAAGGTTTTGGAAGAGGCACTCAGCCGGCGGCTGACCGCGCGGGCCCGGGAAGCCGGGGTGTCGGAATTTCACCTGTTGCTTGCTGGATATGTCCGGTGTCTGGCTCGGTGGAGCGGGCAGTCGGTGATTCCGGTGTCGGTGGCGCGGGCCGGGCGGGCGGCGCGGCTGGCCGGAGTGGAGCGGATGGTGGGGCCGTTCGCGGACACGCTGCCGGTCCTCGCCGAGGTGCGGGCCGGCGAACCGGCGGTGGAGCTCGCGGCCCGGTTGCGGGACCACTGGCTCGAAGCCGAACGGCACGGGTCGGTCTCCACCGTGGACCTGGCGCGGATGCTGGCGGCCGACGGGGCCGGTCCGCGGACGGCCGGTCCGGCGAGTTTCAGCTTCGCGCGGTTCCCCGGCGCGGGGCACACCGGGGCGGAGGTGCTCGGCATGAGGGCCGGCACCGCGTCGGCGGCCACCCGGCTCGGGCTGGTCTGTTTCGAGTCCGCGGGCGCGCTGCATTTCTCCTGGAACTATCCGGAGGCGCTGTTCGACGCCGCCACCGTGGAACGGCTGGCGACCGAACACCTGGCGGAGATCGCGGCGCTGCTCGAAGAGGCCGGCGGTGACGGCCGGGAACCCGAAGGCCACGGCGGCCGGAGGCCGGAACAGGCGTCCGTTGGTGACGGCCGGGAGCCCGAAGGCCACGGCGGGCGGATGTCGGGCATGGCCCCCGACGGTGGGATGCTCGTGAACCACGGCGGCCGGATGCCGGAGCGTGGCGGCCCTGGGACGCGCGGGATCGTGGCACGGATCCGGGCGCAGTGTGCCCGCACCCCCGAGGGGGTCGCCGTGCTCAGCGACGGCGTGCCGCTCACCTACCGGGAACTGGACCGCGCGTCGGACCGGCTGGCCGGGCGGCTCGCGGAGACCGGGGCGCGACGGATCGGCCTGCTCACCGGGCCGGGCGCGGACACCGTGATCGGGCTGGTCGCCATCCTGAAGGCGGGCGCCGCCTGGGTGCCGCTGGACGGATCGCATCCGCCGGCCCGGCTGACGGATCAACTGACCCGGGCCGGCGCGGACGTCGTGGTCCGCGGTCCGGGCAGCCGGGACCTGTCCGGGTTCACGCTGGTGGACGTCGCCGAGGGTGGCGCCGGCACGGGACGGGACGTCGATCCGGGCGACATCGCGTACATCATCTTCACCTCGGGGTCGACCGGCCGCCCGAAGGGCGTGCCCGTCACCCACCGCTCGATGATCAACTACCTGGACTGGTCGATCGCGGCGTTCGGCTACCGGGAGGGGGACCGGCTCGCCCAGACCGCGTCGATCTGCTTCGACGCCTCGGTACGCCAGCTGCTGGCCCCGCTGCTGGTCGGGGCGACCGTGGTGGCCTGGGACCGCGACACGGTACGCGACCCGGAACTCCTCCTGGAACGGCTGGCCAGGGACCGGGTGACGGTGTGGAGCTCGGTTCCGACGCTGTGGGAGCGACTGCTGGCCGCCGCCGAGAACAGCACCGCCGAGCCCCGGCTGCGCTGGGTGCACGTGGGCGGGGAGGAGCTGTCGCCGGCGCACGTACGCCGCTGGTTCGACCGGTTCGGGCCGCACCAGCGCATCACCAACCTGTACGGGCCGACCGAGACGACGATCAACGCCACCTGGCATCTGATCACCGAGCCCCCGGCCGTCGACGCCACCCACCTGCCGATCGGGCGGCCGATCGGCGGGGCGGTCGTCGAGGTGATCGGGGCGGACGGCCGGCCGTGCCCGGACGGTGTCCCCGGCGAGCTGCACATCGGCGGGGCGGGGCTGGCCGACGGCTATCTCGACGACCCGGAGCAGACGGCCGCGGTGTTCGTCGAGCGCGACGGGCGGCGCTGGTACCGCAGCGGCGACCGGGTGACGCGCGACGCCGACGGGCTGCTGTGGTTCCGTGGGCGCCTCGACGACCAGGTGAAACTGCACGGCTACCGGATCGAGCCGGGCGAGGTGGAGGCGGTGCTGCGGGCGCACCCGGCCGTGGACCGGGCCGCGGTCCGGGTCGAGGGCGGCCGTCTGGTGGCGTGGGTGCGGTCGACGGTGTCCGGGGAGGAGCTGCGGTCCCATCTGAGTGGGCTGTTGCCGGCGTACCTCGTACCGTCCCGGATCGAACTCCTGGCCGATCTGCCGCTCACCGCGACCGGCAAGATCGACCGGGCGCTGTTGGCGCGGACCGTGAGCTCGCCGCCGGTCACCGGCACCGAACGGCTGCTCGCGTCCCTGTGGGAGAGACAGCTCGGCGTGACCCCGGTCGGCCGGGACGACGACTTCTTCGCCCTCGGCGGCGACTCGATCGGCGTCCTCGAACTCTTCGCGAGCCTGGCGGAACACCGGGCCACACTGCCGCGACCCACGGTCGTTTTCCGATGTCGTACGCTCGCCGCGCTCGCCGCGGCCTTGGACGAGATCGACCCCGAGCCCGCCGCGGACTCCGTCGCCGGAGGCGTGTCCGTGCCGTGCGCCGTGCCGACCGCGGATTCCGTCGCCGCAGGCGTGTCCGTGCCGTGCGCCGGGCCCGCCGCGGACTCCGTCGCCGGGCGTGGGGACTTTCCGGTCAGCCTCACCCAGCGCGGCTTCCTGCTGGCCGAGGCGGTCGGCACGCCGTCGACCTGGCTGGCCGCGCCCCGCCTGCACGGCCCCCTGGACCGTGACCGTTTCCAGCAGGCCGTGGACGTGCTGGTGGACCGGCATCCGATGCTGCGAACGGTGTTCCCGCGCGACGCCCGCCCGCCGGTGCAGCGGGAGCTCCCGTCGGTGCGGCTGGCCGTCGGCTACGAGCCGGCGCCGCGGCCACTCGTCGAGGAGCTGGCGGCGGAGCGGGCGCACCGTTTCGATCCGGCGGTGTGGCCGCTCGTGCGATTGCGGCTGCTCCGGTACGGCCCGCGGGAGCACGTCCTGTTGGTCCACGCGCACCACCTGGCCGGCGACGGGTACAGCACCGCCCTGCTGATGCGGGAGCTGCCGGCCGTCTACGACGGGGATACCCTGGCGCCGGTACGGGCGACGTTCCGTGACTATGTCGCCCACCTGGAGGGTGTGCCGCTGGAGACCGTGCCGGACGACGGTGGGCCGGTCCGCGCCGGGGGAGAGATCGTCACGGCCGGGCTCACGGTCGACGCGGCCCGCCTGCGGGAACGTGCCGCGGCGGCCGGAACCACCCCGGTGGCGCCGGTGCTCGCCGCCTACCACCGGGCGCTGTCCCGGGCCACCGGCCGCCCGGATCCACTGATCGGTGTCGCGGTGACCGGTCGTGATCATGCGCTGCCGGATGTGGGGCGGATCTTCGGGCCGTGTGCCACCGCGGTCGCGGTTCAGCCGGGCGCGGACGCGGGGCCGGGTGAGGTGGCGGCCGCCGTCGATGACGCCCGGGCGCGGATGTTCACGGCGCCGCAGGGATGGCGGCACTTCTTCACCTACCTGGACTTCGGGACGCTCGGCGCGGCCGAGGGCCGGAGTCTGCGGCTGTCGTGGGACCCCGAGACGGAACTCTCCCTGCCACCCGGGACGGACGTCCTGCTGGCGGCACGCCCGACCGGGGACGGCACGCTGCGCCTGACCATCCGCTCACGGCTCGGCGAACGCTGGACCGCCGACCTGACCGCGCACCTCGCCGCCGCTCTCGATCAATCGGCCGCCGAGAGCGGTGCCGTTCTCGAACGAGCGGCCGCCGAGAGCGGTGCCGTTCTCCGACGATCGCCCGCCGAAAGCGGTGCCGACCTCGGGCGATCGCCCGCCGAAAGCGGTGCCGCCCTCGACCAATCGCCTGCCGAAAGCGGTGCGGGTCTCGAACGGTCGCCCGTCGTCTTCGGTGGAGCAACGTCCGAGAGCTCCGCAAGGGTGGACATGGACGCCGCCCTGGTCGGTTATCTGCCCGCCCCGGCGCACCTGGCGGCCCTGGCCACCGGCCTGCCCGGCGAGATCCGGCGGCTCCTGCCGGTCATGGACCGGGAGACGCTCCGGGAGACCCTCTTCCCCGGCCGCCGTCCTCGCCTGCTGGAGACCGTCGACACCCCGCTCGGCAGATCCGGTTTCGTCGCCGTGCCGAGGTTCGCCGACGAGCTCACCCGGCCCGGACTCGCCGAGGAGGCCGCGGCCGCAGCCGACCTGGCCGCCGCGCACGGTGCGCGTACCGTCTCGCTGGCCGGAATGATTCCGGCGCACACCGGTTACGGTGGGGCGCTCAGGCCGTACCTCCGCACGTCGGTCGGGGTGACCACCGGCCATGCGGTGACCGCGGCCTCGGTCGTGCGGACCACCGTGGCCGCGGTGGCCGCCCGCGGCCGGAAGTTGCGGGACGAGACCGTGGCGATTCTCGGCGCCGGCTCCATCGGCACGGCCTCGCTGCGCCTGCTGCTGACTGATAAAGATCATCACCCGGAGCGGCTGATCCTCTGCGATCTGCCGTCCGCCGCGGGCCGTCTCGCCGAGCTGGCCGCCACCCTGGACGTGCCCACCTCGATCGTGCTGAGCCCGGAGGGCGTCTATCCGGCGGGCGTCATCGTGGCCGCGACCAGCGGCGGCCCCACCACCCTGGACGTGGACCGGCTGCGCCCGGGCACGATCCTGGTCGACGACTCGTTCCCGCACTGTTTCGACACCGGCCGGGCGCTGGCCCGGATGCGGGAACGCGGCGACGTGCTGATCGTCGGCGGCGGGCTGCTCGACTGCGGGCAGGTCAGGCAGACGGTGGCGGCCGGGCTGCCGGCGGTGGCCGTCCAGCTGCCCGGTGCGATCGCGTCCTGCCGGCTGGAGTCGCTGCTGCACGCGGCGCGGCCGGAGTTGCCGCTGGTGACCGGCCCGGTCACGGCCGAGCCGGCGGCCGCCTACGATCGGGCGCTGGACGCCGCCGGGGTGCGGGCGGCGCCGCTGCACCTACTGGATCAGCGGCTCGACCCCGAAGGCGACGTCGAGGCGGTAACGGTCCCCCGCGTACCGTGACTCGCTCAGCTCCAGCGGCCGTTCGCGCTGGTCGAGGATGAGCCGTTCCTCGACCAGCAGGGCCGACCCGACCGGTACGCCGAGCTCGCGCGCGTCCTCCTCGGTGGCCGACTGCGCCCCGATCGTCGCCGTGCCCCGGACCGGGGTGTGACCGAGTTTGACCAGCACCTCGTGGACCGACAGCGACAGGTCGGCGTCGAGCAGCCCGGGGATGGTGCCCGGGTAGATGGCCCGTTCGTAGGCGATCGGCTCGTCGTCGGCGAACCGGACGCGGTGTATCGCGTACACGTCGCCCTTGCGCAGTCGCAGGCGTGTCGCCTCCAGCGCGGTGGGCGCCCGCAGTTCGGCGACCACCACCTTGGCCCAGGGGCGTCTGCCCTGCTTGCGGATCTCCTCGCTGAGCCGGATGAGATGGTCGGCGCGGCGGGGGCCGCTGGGTACCGCGACGAACGTGCCGCGTCCCGGGGCACGGTAGACGAGACCGTCGTTGACCAGCTGGGTGACCGCGGCGCGGGCGGTCATCCGGCTGACGCCGTGCTCGCGGGCCAGCTCGGGCTCGGACGGCAGCGGGTCGTGCGGCCGGGACTTGGCGATGAGCGCGCGCAGCGACTGCTCGATGCGGAAGTAGCGCGGCGCGAAATCGGGATCCCCGGACATGCCGCTCACCTTACCGATCCGCCAAACCTGTCTAGACAGCTACCTGTATAGACAGGTAGTCTTCGGTGTCATGGATTTCACCGTGCCGCAGATCGCCAAGATGATCGACCACTCCATCCTCCGTCCCGAGTTCACCCTCGAGGACGTGCGCGAAGGCTGCGCCATCGCCAAGAAGTACGACGTCGCCTCGGTCTGCGTCCGGCCCTGTGACGTGTCCGTCGCCGTCGACCTGCTGCGCGGCACCAAGGTCGCGGTCGGCACGGTGATCGGCTTCCCGCACGGCAGCACCGCCACCGAGATCAAGATCGCTGAGACCGAGCTGGCCGTGCACCAGGGCGCGTCCGAGATCGACATGGTCCTCAACATCGGCTGGCTGCGCTCCGGCGACATCGCCGCCGTCGAGCACGAGATCGGCCTCGTCGTGAAAGCCGCCGGCGCCGCCCACGTCAAAGTCATCCTCGAGACGGCGTACCTCACCGACGAGGAGAAACTGGCCGCCTGCTGGGCGTCCGAGCGTGCCGGCGCGGCCTTCGTCAAGACCTCCACCGGCTTCGCGCCCACCGGCGCCACCATCGACGACCTCGCGCTGATGCGCTCCGCCGTGTCCGCGAAGGTGCAGGTCAAAGCGTCCGGCGGCGTCCGCACCCTGGACGCGATGATCGCGATGGCCGGCGTCGGCGTGACCCGCTTCGGCACGTCCTCGACGGCCGAGATCCTCGAAGACCTGGCCCGTCGCCAGGTCTCGGTCCCGGGCGGCCGGGCCTGACCTCTCCCGGTACGAGGTGAGCGTTCCCGACCTCATCTCCGTACTACCGGGTGGTGACCGTCCCACCCGGGCCGCCTCCGCCGACGACCGGCCCCCCGCCGTCGGCGCCGAGGCGACCGACCGGCTGTCCACGGCTCACCGCCGTGGACAGCCGGCCGGACCGGCCCGACCGCCGGGAGTGGGTCCGGCTCAGCCGGTTTGACCGGCTGACCGGCCCGGGAGTGGGTCCGGCTTGACCGGCCGACCGGCGGGAGCGGGCCGGGCTCAGCCGGCGTCGTGCCAGAGATAGGCGGCCAGCCCCAGAGCGGCCAGGGCGATCACGACGCGCAGCGGCCGTTCCGGGGTCCGGCGGACCAGCGCCGGGCCGATCCAGCTGCCGACCAGGCAGCCGGCGCCGAGCAGCAGGGCGGCGGTCCAGTTCACCGGGGCGATCACGGCGTACAGGATGGCGGCGGCCGCGTTCGAGGCGCACAGCACGACGCTTTTCACGGCGTTGCTGACGGGGAGCGGCTCGACCGCGGACATCGACAGGACGGCCAGCAGGAGTACGCCCGCGGCCGCACCGAAGTAACCGCCGTAGACGCCGATCAGGAACACCGCGAAGCCCAGCGGCAGCCGGGTAGACACCGTGCCCGGCCGGGTGTACCAGCCGCGCAGCCGATCGCGCAGCAGCAGCACCAGCGCGGCCAGCGCGATCAGCACCGGCACGATCCGCTCGAACACGCTCGACGTGGTGCTCATCAGCAGGATCGCCCCGGCCGTGCCGCCCAGCAGCGCGTAGCCGCTCTGCCGCAGGATCCGTGGCCCCTGCCCGCGCAGCTCCATCCGTGAACCGGCGGCCGAGCCCGCCCCACTGGCGAGCAGCCCCACCGTGTTGGTCACGTTGGCGGCGATCGGCGGAAGACCCACCGCCAGCAGCGTCGGATAGCTGATGAGCGAGGCCAGGCCGGCCATCGACCCGGTCAGCCCGGACCCGACACCCCCGGCCAGAAGCAGAGCCGCATGATCGAGTCGCACGACCAAGCTTATCGGCGGGTCAGCCGCTCACCGTGCGCGACGAGGTCGTGCTCGTCACCACCCCCGGGCCGCCGGGCGGCGTACCACCGGAACTACCACGACGGCCGGACTGGCTGGGGGCTGCCTCAACTCAGTCGGTCCCGGCGCCGAGGACGAGTGGGCGGTCAAGTGGGCGCGGGCGTACGTCGAGTTCGCCGCCGGGGAGAAACGGTCCTGGCTGTCCGGGATG
>NZ_JBFAMR010000018.1:0-124503 GCF_040656595.1 Actinoplanes sp. NPDC049802 | reverse complement strand
TTCTCCCAGCGGGACTCGATGCGGGGGAGCGCGGTCGCCAGGTCGTCCAGGCGGCTGCCGGCGGTGCCGAACTCGTAGCCGTACTCGGTGTAGTCGCGCTCGAACCAGCCCGAGCCGATGCCGAGGATCAGGCGGCCCTCGCTGATGTGGTCGACCGTGCGGGCCATGTCGGCGAGCAGCTCGGGGTTGCGGTAGCTGTTGCAGGCGACCAGCGCGCCGATCTCGACCCGGCTGGTTGACTCGGCCCAGGCGGCGAGCATGGTCCAGCACTCGAAGTGCAAACCGTCCGGTTCACCGCTAAGTGGGTAGAAATGATCCCAATTGAGGAGTAGGTCGAGGCCGAGATCCTCGGCTTCGGAGGCAGTGCGACGGATGGTGGCGTAGTCCATGTGCTGCGGCTGCAACTGCAGCCCGATGCGAACGGGCCTATCGATCATTTGAGTCAGCCTACGTCCAGGTAGTCTCCGGCTTCTGGACGTCGGGGGGAACTCGCCGGGACTTCGTTATTCTCGGCAGCGCCTTGTTGAGAGGAGCGGCCAGCAGGGCCTCACTGCTTGGTTGCCCACGCCGACGGAGGTAGGGTTCAGGGCGCACGTCAGTGGTCCCAACTTCTCTCCAGCCCGTGCCGCCGTCGGCGGAGTGGTTCAGAGGGCAGTGCACGCCGCATCCTGGATCTAGATCTTGATCGGGTATGCCGCGGCACCAGTGCCCCTTCGGCGAGATGAACGGTCCGACGGTCTTCGCTCATGCCGCCTCCAGGGCCGCATGTGCGACGGCGACCCACGTGGCGCTCGTGAGAGGGCGGCGGTACGGGTGCGTGTTGCACCCGGCGACCGCTGGGGTGCATCTACTGCACCCGGAGACCGTGGCGTCGCCGGGAGGAAGACCATGTGGTCGTCATGTCTCGCAATCCCGAGGGTCCGTACCCGTACCCGACCACGCCCGAGTGGGCGGAGAATCTCTACAGCGCGATCGTCAGCACCTGCCACCAGTTGGGTCTCGTCCCGCCTCCGAGGTCGGCTGTGCTCGAAGGGCTCGCGCCGGCACTCGGCCCGGGTGAGGCGAAGCGGGTAACCGACCGCCGCAACAACCAGTTGAAGCCGACCGCCTATCACATCGAGAACCGTGGCACAGACCACGAGTTGCTGCTGCTTAACGTCGACCTCCACGGCGCTGCGAGCATCCCGTGGCCTCTCAACGATCGGACCCGCAACGACTGGCTGCACCTCACTCCGGAGAACACCGCGCGGCTCAACGAGTTGGTTGGCGCGAAGCGGGCCGTTTCCGCTGCGAAGGCGTTACGGGCGCGGGCCATTGAGGCCCAGCGCCGTCAGACGGCGACCACTCCGGCTTCGGAGAAGCGGGCCGCTGAGGACGCTGTTGCGCATGCGAGTACCAGCCTTGCGGCGGAGGAAGCCCGTTTGACCGCAGCCGAGCGTGCGCTCGCTGGCCGACGTCCGCTGCCGGCCGTGCGGACCTTCGTCGAGGGCGATCGGCACTTGACGGCGCTGGTGACCAACCCGATGGCAGCGGACGTGGCGGCTGAGATCCAAAGTCACGCTGTCGCGAAGTTGCGGGAGCGTGGTCAGCGTCGCCCATACGAACTCATCGAATCGCTGGTGCAGGAGGGGCAGCGCGAGTCGACCATCGTGGTGCTCCAGCAGACCCCGGTTGAGGCAGTTGACGGCACCGAGTATGCGCCTTGGCGGCCGGTGCAGGTCACCGGGAACAATCGGGCCGATGCCCGGCTCCAGATCATGGATATCGATGCCGCGCACCTGTTGACCGGCGTCCCGCAGCCGTTGCTCGTGCTCGACAACGAACCCGAGAACCGCGTCGAGCGCATCCACAAGCTCAGTGAGATCCTGCGTCGCCTCAGCACGAGACTCAACCTGGAGTACGCCGACTCGCAAGCGGATCCCGAGGGCCGCGCCCAGCGCGCTGTCCGGGTCGCGGTGGTCCGTTCCCGGGTGGTGGTCGGCTCGGCTAGCCCGGTCCGCCTAGAAGCGGCCCTTCGTGAGCTGAACGTGCACGACCACCTGCGCGGTCAGTTGCCCTACGACGACGCAGACCGGGCACTTGGCCTGTGGTCGACCCTCGTCAACGCCTACCAGGCGGCCGGGCTGCTCGCCGAGCTGCTCGCCACAGAGGTTACTGGCGGCAGGATTCCCGCCGCCAACCTCGACGAGGATGCTGTGGCTGACGCTCTCGTCGGGGCAGGGTCGCTTGATCCGCTCGGCGTACTTCTCGTACCAGGCGACGAGCCGACCGTCCTTGCCCTCCGGGATATGGCGATCCGCTGCACCACCCTGCTTCTGTTTCCGCCGGTCCCGAAGCAGCCGGACCTGGTGAAGCACAAAACCAAGGACACCGGCAGGTACTGGCCGATCGTGCGCGCCACACTGCAGGAGGGCCCGTGGAGTCAGAACAACGGCAAGCGAGCAGAGCGCCGCACCGAGGTGTGGGCGGCAGTGATCGCGCAGCACTTCGCCCACCGCGGCAATCTGCACGCCGCTGACAACGCGTTCAACGCGACGGACGCCCAGTTCGGTGTCCGACCGGATCAGCGTAGTCTGCCCGGACTGCTCGCCGCCTGCCGAGCCGGCGACTCCGACGCCTGGAACGTCCTGGTCCGCCGGCACCTCCTTCCCTCCTTGATCAACGCGCCGGAGCCGTTCATCACCGCGGGGCAAGGCTCGGAGGTCGCCGCCAACAGGAAGGGCGTCCGGCGTCCTCCTGGCAATGCCGTGCAGATGCTGGTCACCGCCTACACCCAACCAGTGGGGGTAGTCACCCGTGAGCTGCTCATGGCGTTTGCAGAAGCGGTCCTCAACGCTCCCGAATCCACGTCCGGTGTCCACGGCCTGCCGCCGGGAACCTTTCTCGCGCCTGGGCCAGACGGAGTAAGCACCACTCGTCTCGCCGACAAAGCCTGGTTCGACGACACGTTCCCGAAGACCCAGAAGGTTGCGACCGGCGGCGGATCAGGCAGCGGGGACAGTAAGGGCGAGTCTGACACGGGCACCGACGAGACGGACCCCGAGGACGGCGACGAAGACACCGGCACGGTAGCTGGCGACGAATACGATGACCCGCAGACCCGGCTCAACATCATCCGGGCGAAGGTTGCGCAGAAACTCGGGGTGGTCACTGACGGCGGCGAGACCCTCGGGGAGGAGATCACCGGTCTTACCGACCTGATCAACGACTCCGTGAGCGCCCGTCACGCCGCTGGTGCTCAGGAGGAACCCAGTGAGATCCAGAAGGCATACGCCGACCAGTTGAAGACTGTCAAGGCGAACCTGACCGAAAAGATCAACGCGGCCATCATCGCGGTCGGTGACCTGTGAGTCCGATCGGGGCGGGTCTACCTGTCGGCCCGCATGTGGACCTCGGAGTCCTGCTGACGGTGCGGGCAGCCCTTGGCCCGCTTGCCGCAGGTACCTGGACCGGACCGCACCCTCTCGCGGCTTCCGGCTGGCCGGCAACGGCGGCCGAATTGGGCGGCGTCTATGCTGGTCTGTACCTGGCGGCCGGCTCCGACGGCCGACTCCGCTGGCTCGGCAAGGCGTACCGCGGACGCGGCCTCGCCACCCGAATCAGGGAACACCTGGATGTCCCGGAGCGAGCGGCGGAATTCCACCATCTCTACGTCGTTGAGGCGCTCGCCTACAGCCCGCCTGCCGCCATCGAATGCGCCGAAGGCAAGGCGGCGGATCTTCTGAGACTGAGGGCCACGATGAGCGGTAGGCGATGGCCGTCGTCGGCCAGGTGGCCCGAGCTGGTGGCCGGCTTCCGCGATCCGCTGTCGCCGAGCATGCGTTGACAGGTTCGACGGTGTGAGGAATGTAGGGGTGGTGCCTGGTCGATCGAACAGGTACTACCCCGGCACCCGAACTCGGCAGGGTCGACCGCCGCCCGGAGTGCCCGCCAGATCGGAGTGCTTCCTGTTCGCCCGGTGGCCTACGAGGGCTGCGGACAGTTAACCGGGCCGACCCCAGAGTGGGGCTGCCTGCTCTTCAGCCGACCTCGGCTGGCCCGTGGGCCAGTCGTGGATGCGGATCACGCGGAACAGCATGGGATTGGCGAACTGGACGCTCGCTGTCTTGGCGATGTGGACGACGTCGCCGGACCGGGGGAGTATCACGTCTGCCTCCGTGATGGCTGTTGTGGTCTGGCCGGGTCGCTGTCTGACCAGGGGGAAGCCCGGACAGCGACCCGGGGTCATGGGGATGGGTGGCCCGGGAGGGTGGCCGGGGCGGTATGGCCGTCCGGGCAGATTAAGGCTGCCCCGCACTCCGGACACCAGCGCTGCTTGATCTTGAAGGCGACCAAGGCGGCGATGAACCCGATCAGGAGACCTGCCAGGGCCGCGGCCACCACTTCTCCACCCCCTGTGCGATCGTGAGCCAATGACACCCAGCGTGTGGCCTTGATCACTCGTATGGAAGTGGTGGGGTGTCTCCAACCCGCTCCAAAACTCCCGGAGATCTACCGGATGTCTGATCTTGGGTCGACACTGAGAGGCGCCCGCGAGGCTGCCGGGCTCAGCCTGTCCGGGATGGCGGTCCGGACAGGGTTCAGTCGCCCATATCTGGGCAATGTGGAAACCGGCGTGAGACCCGCGACCGGTGCCGTCGTTGAGGCATACGAGCGAGTCCTGGGAGACGATTTGCGCCGCCGCCTGCTGCTCATCGGCACAGTAGCCACCGCTGTAGGAGCATCCCCGCCTCCGCCGGCATCAGCCGCACCAGACACAGCGACAGCGATCGCCGCCGCGATCAAAGCCGGCCGATCAGACCTGCCAGACCACCCATGTCGTCGACCGGCGGATCGCGGGCCTCGTGACCCGCAACGCCGGCAGCGGAGCAGCCTTGGCGAGATGGAGCCGCAAGGGCCCCGGAGTCCTGAGAGTGAACGCCGTCGGCATCCTCGCCAAGACCAGGTCACCGGCCTTCGAGAACGAAGCCCTTGGTGTGCTCCACCAGGACGGCGAGGTCCGGGACCTCTACCTGACCGCGGTCATCAGCCGAGTGCTCGGCCTGCCGTGGAAAACCGCGGCGGACCTGGCAACCACAGGTGCCGGTGCCGCCACACCGCAGCAGCTCGCCCTGATCGCCGCCGAGGTCGAGAACCCGGCCGATGCCGGATCCCGCTGGTGCTCGACACTGCTGCTCTACCGCACCCGGCAGGACGACCAGCCCGCCGTCACCGCCGTTCTGCTGCGAGCCCTACGCACCGAACCGAGCCGCGAGACGCTCCGGGCAATCGGCGCGGCCCTCGCCGGGGAAGACCCCTTGACCATCTGAGAAGGAGACGACCTTGACGCACCTGATCACCGTGAATAAGGACGAAGAAGTCCTCGCGACGATCCAGGCCGAGGTGGAACGACTCGGGATCGCCTCCGCTGGGATCACGTTGATCGGCGCGGTCGGCACCGCTGTCGTGAGCGTCATGCACAAGGACGACGCCCTGGTCGACCGGCTCCGGTCGTACGACCAGCCCCTCGAACTGTCGGGTACCGGAGAAGTTACCGAGGGCAGGGTGCACCTGCACACCACCCTCTATGCCGAGGACTTCACCGTCGGCGGACACCTGCACGCCGCGACCGTCCACGACTTCTTCGTCCGGGCGTACGTCACCCCGATAACTGCCGCATAGGCGGTAGCAGGAGGCTTGGACGGTAAGGGAAGGTGAAGGTGTGCATCAGAAGTGGCTGGACGGGCTGACCCTTCACATCGATGACCGAGCGTATCTGGTCACGTACGCCGACGAGCACTGTGGCGGGGATGTGCGGGCCGCGGCGGCGGCTCTCATCAGTCGGGCGCGGCTCGCCGACCGTGAGTACATGGCCAGGGTCGCCGGGTGGCCGGCCCGCGGGGATGCAGAGCGGACCAACGCATGATCAGCGACTTGGACGGTCTGGCCGCGATGGCCGCAGCCGACGAGCACCATCGCTACGAGATGACCAGCGACGGCCAGGTGATGATCTCGCCGATCGGTGACCCGGCCGTCGCTGCAGTCGTGTCCCGCCTTGCTATGTCGCTGTTGCGTGCGTATGGCTCGGAGCGAGTGGTGGTGCACCTCGGCATCGACTTCGCGGAGGGCGGGGTACGGGTACCTGACATATCGCTCTGGGACCACTTGCCGCGAGCGTCACGGGCCGGGTATGTCGGCACAGAAGGGTTGCGGTTGATCGCTGAGGTGAGGCAGGGCTCGGACCCGGTGGGCTGGCTGGACCGGGGAGCGGTGTACGCCGCCGCGGGCGTGCCCTCCTATTGGGTGATCGACCAGGGCGACACGAAGGTGGCGCACCGGCACCTCCTCGACGCCGGCGGCACGTACCGACCTCACCCGTCGGGGCCTGTACCGATCGACCGGTTGCTGGCCACTGCGCCCAATACGGACTGAGCCGAGCCGGTCGCCGCGACCTTGAAGACCTCGGTTGCACGGAGGGCAACGACATGGGTGACGGGCCACCGGATCCGGACCGCCTGCTGCGCGGGGCCATCGAGTGCCTCAGCGACGACGGCGTCGACCTCACCGCCGTGACGTTCGCTCCGGTGAGCGGCGGCACGCAGGCGACAGTGTGGAAGGGCGTTGATAAGCGCCGCGACGAGCACCCTGTGCTGGCGCTGCGGCTGACTCCCAAGCCGTTGCCGCTCATCCGCCGGATCGGCACCCTGGTCGACGGGGTGCAGTCGGTGACCTGCCCGACTACTGTGGCCACGGGTCGACTGAGCACCGATGACCGGACCTGGACGGTTCACCTGTGCACGTGGATCGGGATCGGCGCGGTAGGGCACGCGGACATGGTGTTGCTCGGCCAGCACCTGGCACGCCTGCACTGTGGCGGGACCGCATCTTCGCCTGGCTGTCCACCCAGAGCGGGCACTTGGCGCTCCAGCCCATCCACGGGGACATGCATTGGGAAAACGTCGTGGCCACGGACACCGGGTTCGGCTTCATCGACTTCGACAAGTTGATGTACGCCCCGCCGGTGTTCGACCTCGCCAGACTTATCGCCACCGGGATGTTCAGTGAGAGCGGGTCTGGCCAGGTCCGATTCCAACTCCGCAAGACCCTCCGGCTGCTCGCAGGCTACGAATCGGTGCGCCCGCTGAGTGACGTCGAATTGGTCGCGCTGGAGGGCCTGGTGGTCCTGATCAACGGGCAGACCGCGCGCCTGGGGACTGAGTACGACATCGACAGATACCGCCATGCCGCCGACACGGGGGCGTCCTGGTGGATCACCCGCCGACGACGTACCCGCACCGACCCTTTCGGTATCCGCGCCGCACGTCAGACGACTGCAGCCGGACACGACACATCCCAACAAATTCCACTATGGTCAGATGAAACCCACCCAGGCAATCGCTAGAGTTGTCCGCGGGGTTGCTGGCTGACAAGGCCACTCCGTGCCGATGACTGCCCCGGTCGCCGCTCCCCGGGCCGCCTTGGCGAGATCGCCCCGTCGGCGCGAACCGGAGGAGGACATGCTGATTCCGCAGCCCATGCCCGAGCAGATGCCGCTCAGCACGCTCACCTACGTGATGCGCCACCTGATGCGCCGCTGCGCCCGCGGAAGCGAGTTGCAGGTGCTTTCCGAAGTTGCCTACCGAGACCGTGACGATGACGGACGCACCCTTGTCGTAGACGTCGACCTGGGTCGCCTGGTCTCCCAGCGCACCTCCCGGCGCAGCCTTGACCGGGCACTTACACGCCTACTCGACGCTGGCGACCTCCTGCAGCTCGACGGTGACGCCTACGTGATCGTCGGTGCTGCCGACCACGACACCTTCACCTGCGAGCACCGCCTCTGTGCGCATGAGGTCGCTGTTGCCCGCCGCGCTGACGAATGGTGGCAGGTCGCCAACCGCCCTCGCCGGCACCGGGTGGCCGGCGCCCTCCGGTAACACCGAACCAGGCTGAATCAGGCGGCACCGATCCGGACCACTACACGTCCGTGGCGAGGACACCGCTGACGGCGGCAGCGACGGCAGAATGGCAGGATGTCTGAGCGCCC
Source organism: Actinoplanes sp. NPDC049802 (assembly GCF_040656595.1). Lineage (NCBI taxonomy): Bacteria > Bacillati > Actinomycetota > Actinomycetes > Micromonosporales > Micromonosporaceae > Actinoplanes > Actinoplanes sp. NPDC049802. The sequence continues at coordinate 116,477 of NZ_JBFAMR010000018.1, read as the reverse complement.
GGTCCTCAGTTCGCGACACGTGTCCACCGAAATCCGTCCAGCCGGTCTCAGCATCACGTGGTGACCGGACCGCCGGGCTCGGTGTTGCTCATCGATATTGAGAACATCATCGGGCAGAAGGCAAGACCGACTCTCATGGCCGCCCGAGTGAGTGCGCTGATCCGCCAAGCAGGGCCAGAAGCACGGGCGGTGGCGGCCTGCGCGAGCGGCCGGATCACGGAGCCGGGCACGCACGTCCTGCACGAGCACGACGTCAGGCTGCTCACCGTCGGCGCGACGAAGAACGCCGCTGACGAGGCGCTACTAGCGGAGGCGCGGGCGCTGGCGCGCCAGGGATGCCGCCGGTTCGTCGTTGCCTCCAATGACAGTACGTTCGCGCAGGTAGCCGAGTTGGGCACCCTTGAGATTGTGGTCTGGAAGACACAGAAAATTCGGCCGAGCTACGCCGGACGCGCGAGCAAGATCCATCGCCTGGCATGCCCGCCCGCTGGCACTACACCCGGCGTCACCGGATCCGTACCGGCCACTGCGCCGCGACCGGAGCGAACCCCACCGCTGGCACCCTCGCCACGCACGAAGTCGGACCCCACCAGCCAGCCCACGCCGCACGTCCGCGAGGAAATGTCACGCCCGCCGCGCCATGCCGGCACCCCGATACGGCTTGCACTCTCCGGACTCACCCTGCTGGCTGCTGGGGTGATCGTCGGGGTCGGGGTGGCCATCGGGGACCTGACAGTGCACTACGCCGTCCGCCGACGGGTAACCACTCACCGCCGGGCGAGGCGCATCACCGAGGAGGGCCAAACCTGAGCCATCATGGCAGAGTCGCAGCCCTTCGAGCCGGGCGGAATGTGGGTGTTCGTCAGTCGAGGAGCGTGGCCCGGCGGGTGAGGATGTACGCGGCCGCAGCGCGGTAGCCGCTGCCGTGGTCTTCCTGCTCATGGAAGGTGTACGCGGGATCGCCGGCCCGGATCCGTGCCCCCTTGTGGGCGCTGAGGCTGAGTAGCCGGAGCGCTGCGAGGTCAACCAGGTCGGTCGGGGTCACTGGTGGGCCATACGCGTCGGCGAACAAGCGCAGCCGTCTTGGACGGTCCGGCTCGGTGCCCCAGCCCCAGGCCGCCAGATCTGCGGTGGGGTGAAACGGCACCAGGTGGTGCGCGGCAAGGGCGAGATCAAAAGCGCGGCTGGTGGGGCCGGCCGTGTCCCAGTCGATGATCCCGGACACGCGTGTGCCGTCGAAGACACGGTGTCGAGGCGTCCGGCCGTCGCCTCGGCCGCTCCCGCCGAAGCGGGGTCACACGGTGGGATAGCGTGCGCACGTGGATCATCCCTTGACCCCCTTGACGAACTGGTTCGTGGACCTGCCCGCGATCCGCTGCCCCACCTGTGGGCAGGGCATGCTCACCCGGGTGAACGAGTTCGACGCCCAGCAGTCGGCGAAATCGCGTGATGATCTCGGTGACCCGGACGCCTTCGATCCCGACCTGATCGGCGGTGTGTTCACCGGTATGCTCATCTGTGGGTATACCGGCTGTACCGAGAAGGTCGCGGTGGTGGGACAGTACGGCGTCGACATCGACCCCAGCGGTCGCTCGAACTCCTGGATGAACTGCTACAAGATCACTTACGCCCGACCCGCTTTCATTCTGGTCGCCTGCCCGCCGGGGACACCGGAGAAGGTCCGCGCCGCAGCCACAGCCGCCGCCGAGATCGCCTGGGCAGACCCGTCCAGCGCCGCTGGCCGGCTCCGCGTCGCCGTGGAGGAACTGCTTACCTGCCACCGCATACCGCGCTCCACGATTAACCGGAACCACAAGCGGGTCCGACTCGACACCCACCAGCGCATCGAGAAGTTCGCCCAGATGAAACCGGACGTCGCCCGGGTCCTGATGGCGGTCAAGTGGATCGGCAACTCCGGCAGCCACGAGGGCGGCCTCGGCATCGACGACGTTCTGGAGGGCGCGCAGATGCTCTCCCACGCCCTCGGCCTGCTCTACGACACCAGCGTGCCCGTGCTGATGCGCCGGGTGAACGAGGTCAACCGCCGCGGCAAGCGCGGCCCGCGGTCTCGGCCCCGAACCGGCCAGTGACCACGCACCCGCCGCGATCGGGGCCACCTCGGGCACCGGGATGTCAGCGCCAGCCGCGCGGGTTCGGTCTGACGTCATCCATCAGCGGTGCCACGTGCGTTCTCTCCCGGTCATGGACTTTCTTGCGGCTGGTCTTTGTCCAGCCAGGTGCCGGTGGCGAGGAGGTCCCAGCCCCGTTGGTGGGGATCCTGGTCGGTGAGCCACGTCGGCGGCGCCAGGTGAGAGTCCGCCTCAGCCAGCCGGAGGGCCAGAGTGATCACGAACTGGAGGCAGAACTCGAAGTCAGCGTTCGTGGGGGCGTAGCCCTTCGGCGCGTAATACTCGCGTCGACCCTCGAACATGTCGTCCACTGCGGGAGTGAGGCTGCGGAAGCGCAGGTAGGCGGCGTAATTGATCCCGAGGCTGGTGATCCGAGTGGCGGCCTGCAGCCGGGTGACGATCTCGGTGAGCGCGGTGATGTGCTCGGCGAGCTCGCTGCGCTCGCCGCTGTATCGGTCGACGCCGCCACGGCCGTCGGCTGAAGGCGTCAACGCCTTCCGAATCTTCGCCGTCCGGGGAGTGTGGTGGATGGTCTCGCCGAACAGCAGCGGCGATCGTTCCTCCACAGGGCGTCGTGGTGACAGCAGCGATTCGACGGCGTCAGCGAGCGACATCATCGCCGACAGGTAGTCGTCGTCCGCGGCGGCGGACTCGGCTAACCGGACCAGCGTGCGTGCTGATCCTTGCGTGATCACGTCGGCCATCGACACCTGGTCGTAGGCGACACCGAACACGAGCGGGGTGTTGGCCGCGAAGAAGGTGGCCGTGTCACCGACGATCTGCGCGATGGCTTCCCGGCCGGGCAGCACTCCGTGGTGTTTCAGCGCCACTCGAACCTTGTTGAGCCGGACCATGCCCTGTTTGACGGTAAGTTCCACCCCGGAGCCTGCGGGCTTGGCCAGAGCGTCCCAGTAGTTCGCGAACTGCGAGGGCGCTGCCACCCCTCGATACTCGGCAGCCAGTAGAAGGAAAGCCTCGACGGCGTCATGCAGTGCGAGGACGGCGGTTGAGGACCTCGGCTCCGGAAGCAGGGACTGCTCGACGCCGAGGTGATGTAGGTAGCGGATGAACGCCAGCCTGCTGGCGACCTCCCGCGGAATCGCCGCGTCCGCCCGAGAGGGAGCGGATGGCTCGCCGGGAGCGGTGTCGTCAGGATCGGTCACAAGCCTTCACGGTTCCTTTGCTGACCAGGGCCACGATCCCATGACCATAGTCAAAATCTCGGGCCCGCTGTCCTCGTACACGCGTGCGATCGTGGCGCGTCTCAGGCCGAGGCAGATGCGGCACCGAACCGTCGCGGCGGTCTCGTTGAGGAACAACAGCGACATGGCCGGCGAACGGCAGTGTTGGTGATGAAGCGCCACACCCCCCCCGGATTACAGGGCAACTGCCTACCGCAGATCCTGCTTGAGATAGACGATCGCCCGGACGAGCCTGCCGTGTCCGGGCGATCGTCGGCGTGGCTGGCTGCGCGAGCAAGGACTCGCCAGACGGTCAATCCTTGAGCAGGTCGGCGTACCGGTCGGCGGTGACACCGAGACCGCGGAGGAGGCGGCGTACCAGCCGGTGAGTGACAGTTCCTGGCCTGTCGCGAAGTTCGGCCGTGACCGCCTCGGTGGACTCCTGGTACTGGTCCGTGGTGAACGGTTGGGTGCCGACCGACCCAAGTGCCTCCATGGCGGCCGTGGAGTAGCGGCCTTGGAGTCCTGTGACGCCCACTGCCAGCAGCCAGCGCCCGCCGTAGCCGAAGGTGAACCCGAGGTTGGCGGCGATATTGACGGCCCCTCGCACATGGTGCGCGATGCCCATGTCGAGAATGAATTGCTGGTCGCCGCCGCGGGGAAAGTCGGTGGCCCGGCCGCAGAAGATCGCGATCCGGCCGTCGTCACCTACTTCAATGTCCACCGTGCCGGCCTCCCGGTTCCGGTCCTGGTGCGGTGAGACGGTGAGTTGCCGGGCAGTCAGACCGTACGAGGAGAAGGCGACGCCTTCCGCGCGGTGTGACTCGTTGCTGGCATGCCGCAGCCCGGGGCTGAACTCATTGGTGATCCCGTTGACAGTGCTGCGCAGAAGGGAACTGACCTCCCGCTCCTCGATCTGTTCGGTCAGCCAGTCCCGCGGCGTGGCCAGTGGCTGAGCCACCACGTAGAGGTGGCCCCGCTCGCGATGGGCCGGGGGTACCGGGTCACGGGCGATCTCGCGGGCGATGATTTGCCCGGCGCCGAGGTGCCGCATCGAGCGTGCCGCTTGGAGCCGTTCGACTTCCGGGTCGGTCAAGGTGCGCTTGGTCGTGTCGCCCCGGCCGTAGTAGCGGCCGTCGACCATGTGCGGGGCCATCGCGCTGGGCGGGATCTCGATCAGCAGGAGCCCGTGGTGAGGGTCGGCGGCGTCGACGGGGATGGGGTGGCAGCGTACGTACAGCGGGCGGTCACAGCGGGACCGGGCGATCTCGTCGATCCGCTCCGGCAGGCCGCGCAGGTCGACCGGCTCGACGGTCATAGTCCCCGCCTGCTTGTCCTCGCGGATTCCGACGAGGATGCCACCGCCGTCGATGGCGAACGAGGCCATGTCGCGCGCGGTCTCCTTGTTGGCACCGCTGCCGGCGCTGATCTCCAACTTCACATCGAGCCAGTGAGTTTCCCGCAGGAGACCGTCGGCGATCGCCCGCTCGACGTCCGTAGCGGTCCGTGGTGTCCAGCGCGGAAGGTCGGGTCCGAGGTGAACCGGCAGTGGGTGTGTCATGACGTTGATTGGACAGCAGAACTCCTGACTCGCGTCACCAGGGATGCCAGTGATGCGACGAGTTCCTCAGCAAGGGCGATGCCGTCGCCGGCATGTCCACAGGTGTGCACAGCCGTTGCGGCCCACGGTTCGTCGACCCAAGCGTGATCCAGAACCATGATCGACAAGGTGATGGCCCTCCGCAATTCGAGATGCGCTGGTGGCAGCGAGGCGGGCACCATAATCGGGTCTGCCGCGCTGTTCGAGATGAGGCCGTTGTGACCCGAAGTGATGCCGCCTTGGACTTCCTTACCCAGGCGGGCCGCTACTGCCGGGAGCAGGCCGACGAACTGCAGGACCTGCTCAGCATCGTGGTGCAGAGGACCGCGCCGCCGGGTGCGCCGGCGACCCAGGACCACCGGGCGCTGCTGGCTTCGGTGCGTAGCGACGACCGGCACAGCCTGGGAAGTCAGGCAGTGGTCGCCGGCCTGAGCCTGGCGGTGTCCGTCGCCGATCAGGTGCGGTGGCTCGGAGTGCTGCTTGCGCGACCTGACGACGCGGTGCCGCTGTACGCGCACGCAAGCCTGGCCCGGTCGGCGCTGGAGGCCGCAGCCCTCGTGGCGCACCTGTTCGCTGACGGGCAGCCCTTCCCCATCCGACTAGGGCGTGGCGTGGCGTTCCTGCTTGCGGACGCCGACGCTGCGGCCAATGGCGCTGCCGGAATTCCGGGTAACCCGTACATGCCGACGCCGGGACCAGGAGTCCAGGCAGAACGGGATCGACTCTTCGCCCTGGTACGCCAGGCGAAGATCGAGATGGTTCCGAACAGGACCGGCAACCGGATCAAGGGCATTCGGGTACGTGCCGACGGCCCTGAGTTTCCACTGGTCACCAGGTCATCGGATCTGGTCGAGGAAGCCTTCCCGGACATGCCCAAGGTGTACGCGATGCTCTCAGCGGTCGTGCACGGGATGCCGTGGGGACTGGCCGACAGCATGCGACTCGGGCACCGCGAGATCACCTGGGAGCCGGATCCGATCAACGTGGCCGGGTCCGTGCTTCCTGCGCTCACCGCCGCAGCAATAACCGGACGGACGGTGGCCAGGTACCGCGGTGCAGGAGACACACCCGCCGTCGCTGGCCTGCTGCGTCGCCAGCAGACGTTTGACAAGGCAATGCAGCAATTCGGGCGCGAGCACGGCGTACTCGCCGGTGCCCGTCCTACCATCGCCAGGTTTTTGACACCGACGTGATCCAGACGGCAGAACCCCGACTCGAACGGGTGTTGGAATGCGCGGCGCGGTGGACCGTCCGGTGCCCGGCCCACTACGGTCGGGCACCGTGACGGTTCCTACTCACCCGGTCGATGTGCTGCTCCTGCTCGCTGATGGCGACCGGGTGCTGCTGGGGCTCCGGGACGGCACGGGGTATGCCGACGGGTGCTGGGTCCTGCCCAGCGGAAAACTGGAAATCGGCGAGGACGTGGTCACGGCGGTCGTCCGTGAGACCGCCGAAGAGGTCGGAATCCGCCTGACCGTCGAAGAGGTCCGACTGGCCGCAACGGTGCATCATCGCAGCGTGGCGGGCCAGGGCCGGATCGGTCTAGTCTTCGCCGTCGAGTACGAGCCCGCACTCCACGGTGAGCCGGTCAATGCCGAGCCGCACAAGTGCGCCCAGATCGCCTGGTTCCCCGCGGATCGACTGCCCGCCAGCACGTATCCGTCCACGGCTGCCGGCGTTGCCGCCTGGCGTGACGGTGAGCCGCTCCGCCTCAGCGGTTGGCAGCAGCATCCTCGTCCGGCATCAGGGCGTGGACCGGAGCCCCTCGTGTAGCGGGGTCGCTGCCGCGATGAGTAGATCCGCCAGACCGTCGGCGTTGCTCGGGCTCGGGGCCTCGATGTGCGAGGGCAGGCCCGCCGTCGTGGCGTGCTCCGCGATGGCTTCCATCAACTTCTCCTGCGTCACTGCGCCGTGGCGAATTTGAGCGGCCAGTCGTCGTAGCAGGAAGTCGGCGAACCGCACCGACCATGCCGGCGCGGTCACCGGTCGCTCGGCGTCGTAGTCCGCGGTGAGATCGTCGACGTCAACGTTGAGCGAGCGGTCACCGTCAGTGGTCACGTACCGAGCGTAACGACGTTCGAGGTCACTATGGGGCCTTTCCCGCTGAGCCGCGCACTTCGAGTCGAGGCAGACGACTGTGAACGGGTGCCCGGGTCGACATAGTCAGGTTCCTGGCTCTGGTGGGTAGGCAGGCCGTATGGGAACGACGGCAAGCCCTGTCGTGTCGGTGCGGTCACTCGATCAGGTGCGAGAGCGAGCCACTGTCCCGGCTCGCCCGTCAGTACGCCAGGGAATCGGTATTGTCCGGGTCGTCAGCTCGTTGAAGCCGACTCGGCTCGCGGAGGGCTGAAGCGCGTTTGGCAAACGGGGACCCGGGGACCTGTCAACGTCACGCCGAGGGTGTAGTGCACCCACTCCGCTCGCAGCACCACCACACCATCAAGTCGCCTGAACAGGAATGTGACCGAACCGCGGCCCCGGACGCCGGAGGATCACGCATGCCCAATTCCGTACAGCACCGCCTGGGTGCACAGCGCGCCGCCATCACCGACGAGCCGGCGAGCGCGAGCCGCGCAGGAATCGGCCGCGACGGACGCCTCGGTTTCGACGATTGTTCGGAGGCTCAACGCCGATTCCGGGCGCTGCTCGCCCTGCACGTGTTCAACACCAGCAACATGCCGGAGCCGTTCGGCTCGGGTAGCGCTGCAGCATTTCTGACCTACACCGTTGCGATGTCGCCGCGCCATGACCAACTCGTTGTGATCAGGCCCAACGCCATCGAGAACCTCACGGGAAGGCTAGTGCCGGACCGCGACGGCGAGTTCGGAGTGGCCGGCTTACGCGTCGCGGCGATCGTCCCGTACCGCACGCATCATCTGGTGCACGTCCCGACCGGCGCCCGGCTGGTGATCACCCACCGGCCGCTCTTCCCGTCAGCGGAAGCCGTGGCTGCCCGCCGCGGGGCGCCCCGCGGGTGGGGGCCAACTCCCGACGTGCCCTTGAGCGCCTCCGAACAGGCAGCCATCGCCATCGCCGACTCGTTCTCAGTGCCGATGCAACGGCTGCTCGCGGGGCTGATGGTCCGGGTCAACGCCAACGACCCGGGCGGCAAGTGGACCCTCTGGCACTGGTCGACGTCGGTCTCCCAGCTCGACGGCACCGGCGATCAGTGCGAGTTGCGGTGGACGCGCAGCCCAGAGCCACACCACATCGCTGCCGCCCTGACCGATCCGGTCGCCGGCATCCCCGGCGCTACATCGATGCTGGGCGGCTACGGCGCGTACACCGACATCATGTTGGACGGGGCCCGGCTGCGGTTGAGGCACAACGGATGACGGTGCAGCGTCGCAGGGCGCACCGGTAGGCCGTTGCGTTCCCGGTTCACTGAGCGTCGCGGTACCGCAGGTTGTTGCGGTACCGCGACGGCGGGTTCGCGTCGTCGCCGGTTCCTCTCGACCCGGCGGCGGCACGGACGGCCTGTCCGGTGGCTTCGTTCGCCAGGTTTCGGCGCCAGATGTTCGCCACTTCGGCACGGACGTGATGAGAGGGAATTCGCTCATAATTGTCGGAGGGTCCGTGCACAATGCCCGCTATGCCTTCTTCGCGTAACCGGGTGCGGCGTCCGTTCCCCGTGCAGCGCTCAGCGCTGCCGTTCGTCTCCGACCGGTCCACCGGCGTGCGGTATGACGAGTTCGTCCGGGCGGTCCGCCGGTACAAGGAGATGGATCTGCTCCGCCTGCTCGCCCAGGCATCGATCAGGCAATGGCGCCGTCACCCGCTTCAGCTCGTCGATGAACGCGACCTGATCAAGCCGTGGGCCATCAGCCTCGTGGCCCGCGAGGCCCTGGCGGGTGGGCTTCACGCACCTGGAGGCGAGCGACCGACGTCCTCGGTACTGCGCCGGCTGGACGAGATGGTCATTAGCCTGCAGGACCCGCTCCTGCTCGGTAGTCAGGAGAGTGTGGGGCATGATGCTCTTGCTGGCTACATGCTGCGCAGCAGCTACCAGCAGTTTCCCTACCAGCAGCCGATCTTCGGCGACACCGCGCGGATGCGCCCGATGCTGAAGCGGCCCTTCCCGCGACCGAAGTACCAAGTCTTGAGCGACGCGGCGATAGAAGAACTCCTCGGCGCCGACATCGACACGTACACCGACCTGGCACCGTTCTTCCTCGCTGCCGTGATGAGCAACAACGGCTCTTTCCACCGATCCTGGTTTGACCAGCCGAACTTCACGAAAATCTGCGAAGGGGTACCCAAGGAGCAGATCCTCAAGGTGTACGACACCCGTCTCAGCGCGCCGCTTGCGGCGGTGCGCCGAGCCGCCCGAAGTGGCCGGCACGCACGACCGGAGCTGCGCCAGCACGACTTCAATCCCCTCATCGACAGCCCGTTCATCATCCTGCCGGACGGCACGGGCCTGGCCCCGCTGCCGACTTTCGTCACCGGCCGGTTCTCCATGGCCGCCCTCTACTACGCCGGCCAGAACCGGTACGGCACCCAGTTCACCATCGAACTCGGATACGTGAACGAGGCGTACACCGTCGAGCAGCTCATGCAGCTCAACGAGGCGGGCGCCGATGTCCACGGCGAGATCATGTACCGCGAGAAGAAGCAAGAGAAGTCCAGCGTGGACGGGTTCGTCGTCTACCCGGACCAGGTCGTCCTCGTCGAGGTAAAAAGCCTTCGCCCGGCAATGGACCAGCGGCTCGACCCGGTCAGCTACGCCGAGCGGCTGCGCCGCGACATCGGCAAGGCCAAGGACCAGCTCGTCAAGACGTACAACCTATGGCACAACAGGCACGCGGCCTTCGCCGCCCTGCCGACAGACGGCCGAGCCGTCCGCGGCCTGATCGTCGTCCCGGAGCCCTTGTACCTGGCCAACCACACCATGTTCGGCCAGGATCTCGGGTCGATGCCGTTCCCGACGGCGGTGGTCTCGCTCACCCAGCTGGAGCAGCTCGTTGCCGTCGCCGCTGCCGAGCGATCCGGACGCATCTTCGAGGACCTCACCGCAGGGTCGCAGTACCTGGTCGCCGATCCCACGGCGGCACTGGCCGCCGCGCGGGAACGCTCTGGCGTGGCAGTCCACCGCAACGACATCCTCGACGCCTCGTTCGATGCCATGCGCTGGCAGAGGTACTGGAACCAGCTCGACCAGTAGCGGTTCTCCGGCCTGCTCCCGTACGGGGGCAGGCGGTACACCAGCGAATCCCGACGGCAACATCCTGATTGAGGACGCCTACCCGTACCTCGCGGGGGCGGTGGTGTCACTTAAGCCCTGGCGGTGACGTCGTCGCACACCGTCGACCCGACGGAGAAGGCGAAGAAGTCATCACCCCGCCGTAAAGCCATCCTCTCCACCCATCACGGCAAGGAAGTTGCAGTGACAACAAACTCCGGACGGCGCATGCGGTGGGACGAACTCCCCGGACGTGTCCGGGTGGGCGTGGAGGACATCCTCGGAGCGCCGGTGGACACCGCGGTCTCCCAGCCCGGCGGTTTTTCCAACGGCACGGCGGACCGGGTACGCACGTCCACGGGAGCAACCGCGTTCATCAAGGCGATCAGCATGTTCCGTGATCCGCTCTGCGGGTCGCAGACCGCAGGGCAGGGGGTCGCCGACCCTACTGCCCTTGCATCGGCTTGGCCACGCTGGCGGGACCGTCATTGTGACCGTGCCGCCTCCGGAACGCTGGACTGTCGGCGACTCCGGAGGCGGCAGCCATGGGACCTAGATCAATCGGAGTGTCGGTTCTGGATGCGCAAGGCGTCGTCGCCGAGTGTGATCGTGAAGTGGCGGTCACCCGGATGGACCGCCACGTCCGGCAGGCCGAAGCGCGGTTCGGTGAGCATGGCGGCGATATCTGCGGCGAACGGGTAACCGCACCATTCCAGCAGCCAGTGACGCCCGCCGGGCATCAGACGCCGGCTCGACCGAAGGCAATCGCATGGCCGCTCCGCGCGTCGGAGCGGATCGTTCCACCAGTTGCCCATCGCCCATCGGTGGTGCGGGTCGCGAGCGCGCATGCGGACCACGAGCGCGTTGACGATCGCGGCGATGCCAGCTGGAGGTGTGACGAGGTCCAGGAGCTGGTCCTGTTCTTCGGCGCTGACGGGGACGTTGCTGGTCCACCATTCGTACCCGGAAGGGCAACGCGTCCCGTTGGAAGCCCTGTTGTCGAAGTGGGTGCGTCGCTGTTGGGTGACGATCATGCGAGCACCGGTCGGCAGGTGGATGAGGTGGTAGTCCGGGCCGTCGGTGTGGCGGGCGCCGGTGACCTGGTCTACCCGGAGCCCCGGGATTGATGACGAGGGGCCGGGACGTCTGGCCTGCCCGATGGGGACGAGGTACCCGACCACGTTGGCGGGGGCGTCGGTGATGACGACCAGGTTGTCGTATCGAGGGGACATCAGCAGCGTGTAGTTCGTGAGCACGTGCACCATCGACGGGTACGGCAGCGCGCTCTTCTCTCCGCCGTTGAACAGGTGCAACCCGAGCAGGGTGCGGAAGCGGTGCTGGGCTGGTGTGCACTCGTCGAGGCCGAGTCCACGTCTGTGGACACCCTGCCGTGCCGTCACCGGGTCCTCCCCGGTCCGGTCGGCGCGGAAACGAGTGACTGATCCACGGTTGACCATGCGTGACCTTTCGGGCCGCCCGGTCGGCGCTGTCACACGAGAACCATCAGATCAGATCAGAGCGTGCGGAAGTGGTGGATAGGTGCGCCACACCTTCACAGCGCCGCCGCTGGTACCGGGCCAGAGGAACGACAAGCAACCGGCCCTCCACCAGACCGACCTGCAGCCCGGAATCTAGCACCCGAATTCCGGTGCGTCGGCAACCCGTCCCGCCTCGGTACGGCACTCACCCCTTCGTGTCGTTGCCGCCCCGGCTACCGGTATATCGCCGGCTGGCGGCGCCGCGGGGCGGGCCCAGGTGATCGCGGCAAGATCTTCGACAGTAGATCGAGTGTCGTGAATCCCGAGCCATCCGGCGCCGCCGGGCCGGCTGGCCAGGCTCTGCATAGGCAGACTGAGCCGCGACGGCGCCGTGCCGACCAGGTGCGTCGAAACGATCAGGCGAACCTGGTCATCGTCGGCCGGGCGGCTGCCGATGCCGCTGCCATGACAACAACGCTCTCGCTCTCCCGCACCGTCCGCAGGGTCAATGGCCTGCGTCATGCTCGACCTGCGGAGGCTGCCGTCCTGATCGCCGCGCTGCTCGATGATCTTGCTCGTATCGTCGCCGACGAACAGGTCGCCGATGACTGCGCTGCGGAACTAGTCATGCGGGCGCATCTGGTTCTTCATCCCCGTATAGCCCGGATCGCCGACCGCCGCGGTGCTTTGGCAGGGCTCCGCGCAGCGGTCGAAGCGGCTGAGGATCCGACGCTGCGAACCCGGGCGTCGCAGCGTGCGTGTCTCTGTGGTTTGCCCGAGTTGCCGCGAGCCCGGTGGCGCTGACCGCTCCCGATCTACGGACGCCAGCACTGCCTGTCGGCGGTTTGGGGTGGTCGGCCTGGACCAGATGGAGAGCCAGCCTGTCGATCGGCCGTTTCACCGCATCCCCGGGGAGCCGGTGGCCTGCCTACGCCAGTGTGCGTCCGACACCGGTCATCAGGTCGACCACGGCGTGCGGCCCGTGCGACATCAGCGCGTGCGCGGCGCTCAGGCGGTATCCGCTGTCCCACGGCTCCGACGTTGGCAACCGAAGAGGCAGGACATCGACACCGGCGGCCTGGAATCCGGCCGGTTCGAGGTACGTCATCCCGCCTCGGCCGCAAAGATAGGTCGTTGCCTGGGTGGCGAGGGCCAGATCGACGAGCCGCTGGGACCGATCGGTTCGGCAGTCGGTGTCGCTGCTGCGGGTCACCGTTCCGGGCCAGCCGAGCATGCGCAGCAGCCCGAGCGTTGACGCCTCGGCGATCACCGAGAGCCGGTCGGTGGTCTGCATGGCCGCGAGCACGGTGTCGATGACCTCCGACAGGCCCGACCAGTGAGGGCTGGCCCGGTAGCGCTCGCGCAGCATCATCGCGACGCGGCGACGGCACTTGACTGGATCGACGACGGCCGCGTCGCTGATGCGGGTGGCGCGGCCGTCGGGTAGGTGCACGGCGAGGGACAGCCATCGCGGCCGGGGCGGGTAGTCGAGCGGTGCGACGCGGGCGCGGTGCTGGTAGTCGCGGCGGGTGAACTGAACGTCGTCGAGGACGACCCAGTGATCGGCGAGGAACAGTTTGGTGAGGGTGCTCAGCCGCGGGAAAAAGTTGGGCTGGTGGATGGCGCAGACCCGTTCACCAAGGTTGAGGTCAGGGGGCGAGAAGCCTCCTGGTGAATCCGTCATCGATGAGCCGGTGGTAGGCATGTTGGACGTCCTCGGGTACGTGCTGGTCGACGGCGAACCCGTGGCGCGGGTACTCGATGACGCGCTGCAGGTCACCGACGAGCATGTCGACGACCATCCGGTCGTCGCCGATGGTCTTGAGGTAGTCGTCGAACTCCAACGGCTGCGAGGCGCAGGTGATCTCGACCTCCGGCCACAGTTTCCGGCAGGTGGCGTAGGCACGGCGCTGCATGTACGGCATCGCGATCACCATGACGGTGCGCGGGTGGATGCCGGCGTCGGCGAGAACCTGGCGCGACAGGGCGAAGTTCGCGCCCGTGTTGGTCGCGTTCGGCTCGGTCAGGATCGCGCTGTCGGGGACGCCGAGTGCCAGGGCTTGTTCACGGAAGTGGACGGCTTCACCGCGGGGGAACCGGTCGGGGTGCGTCGGGTTGACGGCACCGGTGAAGACGACCAGCGGGAACCAGCCTTCGTGGTACAGCTCGGCGGTGTAGACCGGCACGCCCGGATCGTGGCTGCCCAGACCGATCGCGACGTCGCACTGCCGTAGGGGGTGACCGAGTTGGTGGTAGTCCCAGAGCAGGTGCGCGGCACGCCAGTGGTCGTCGCTGAGGGGCTGGTGGTGCTCGCTCACGCGGGTTCTCCCTGCTCGCCTGAGTGCGGTGGACGGTCGGCTGCCGGCGGATCGTTTCGATGCTGCGGGCCTGGTGGTTCATACCGTACGTGGTGGCGGTCGCAGCGGTCTGATCCAAGATGGCAAATCCCTCGTTCCGGGTGGCCGTGTCGCTGAGCAGGATGTGGCCGTAGGCGGTGTCCAGGCGTACGCGTTGCAGCGGTGAGGGGGTGGTGGAACTGGACCGGGCCAGTTCGATGTGCTGCAACGCGACGTCGAGCCGGCCGGCGCCGCGGTGGGCGAGTGCGATCTTCTGCTGGGTGACCGACCAGTCCTCGGGCTCGGTGAGGTCGTCGAAGGTCTGGCCGGCGGCCGTCATGATCCGGCTGGCCTGGTCGTGGTCGCCCTGCTTGTCTAGCGTGGTGCCGACCCATAGCAGCGCCCGGGTGCGGTCGCGGTGGTCCAGGCGCTGGTCGTCGGCGAGGAGTTGATAGCGGCGGACGGCGGTGTCGAGGCGGCCGGACATCTCGTCGATGACCGCGAGCGACAGATCCAGTTGTGCGGCCCGGCGGGTGGCGTGCAGTTGCTGGTAGAGCGACTGGGCCCGGGTGTAGGTGTGGCCGGCGGACAGCGGCCCGGCGATGATGCCCTGATCGCGCAGCAGGTCGCCGCGCAGCGTGGTGCCCCGGGCGTACAGGTGCAGGCCGCGCTGGTCGAGGGTGTGCGGGTCGAAGCGGCCCAGCCAGCGGTCGAGAAGGTGTGCGGCGAACGAGAAGTTCTGGGCGTTGAGCGCGCCGGCGGCCCGGTCGAGGTCGTCACTCCACGACTCGTGGTCGCTGGACCCCGGCACCGGACCGTCTGGCGAGACCGGATCGGGTGCCGGTGGGCAGGTCATCTCGAACCGGAGCCGGGTGGCAGGGTCGCAGCGCTGCAGGGTGGTGTCGAGGACCGCCTGCATGTCCGGCCGCGGTGAGATCCCGGCACCGTGCTGCTCCCACTTGGAGATCGTTCGCACGGCGATGCCGAGATGCGCGGCGAAGGCGCGGACGCTCATGCGCATCGCCCGGCGCAGAGCCCGGGTGTGCAATCCGGTCCACTGGTCCACCGTCGTCACAGCGCCCCCTCCCGTAGTCATAGCACCACGCCGTGTGTCCTCAGTGCGGCGCAAGTGCCACAGGAGTGCCACGCCCGTTCATATTCATCGATCGCTTCCGAGTGTGATGCTCGTGTCACGGATCCGCACCGCAAGCGAGCCCCGCGAACAGGGCCTCGCCTCCGCCCAGCGCAGGCGGCAGGCACCTCAACACCAGGCGGCCCTCAGCGGCAAGCACAACCGTCGCACTCCTCGGGCCGCCGGCCAGCCCAGTTCCCCGTACCGGCCATGACCGTGCCGCGCCTGCGGCCGTCCACAGGTGTGGCCGTCGGGATGGCACCGCTGCACCATCCGACGCTGACGAAGGAGTTGTCCGATGCCGGTAGCAACCGCCGACCGCATCACCGTCATCCTGCCCGTGCCGTTCACCAAGACCTGGGAACGCATCCCCGGGATCACCATCGATGGCACCATCCTGACGATCGACCCGGACACGTTTTTCTTCCGGTACGAGAACCCGTCCTGGCTGATCTGCGACTGGCAGCGCGTCCACGACGAGCTGCTGCCGGCGGCGGAAAGCGAAGACCTGACCATCGAGCAGCTCGTCCTGGACTTCGTGCGGGCCAACGCCCGGCCGACCCGCGACCCGGCCGAGGTGCTCTCCACCGCCCACCAGGTGTACGCCCACATGTACCGCGACGAACACCTTCAGGATCCGGGCTTGGACTTCGTGCCCGACGGCACCCTGCTGATGCTGCGCGAGTGCGCCACGCTGATGGCCCTCAACCGGGTCGAACTCGACGGCCACATCAGCAACGTGTCACCCGCCTGGATGCTGTGCGCCGCCGCCCGGGTCGTCTACGATCTGGACAAGGCGACCGCTGAAGTGCTCGACGAGCTATATCACGGCACCTGGTTCAACGAGTCACGGCGGCGCGAGAGCATCCTCGCGCACGCGGCTCTCGGCGGCAGGCTGGTTCACGCCTGCCAGGGCGCACCCAACCAGTCCGGTGGCTGCATCGTGCCCTTCGGCACCGACGTCGAAGCGATGCGCCGCGAGCTGGCCGACATGAGGCTGCCCTGGATCGAGCAGACCCTGGCCCCGCTGACCTGACCGCATGAACCGGTGGCCACGCGGCGTCCAGCCGCACGTCGCACTCCGCGTGGCCACCCCTGCATCCAGGGAGACCAGGTGTCCCACACCAGCAGCGGCGGTGGAACCGTCGCCACCGTCCGCGACGCCCCCGACGGCATCAGCACCACGCTCAAGCACGCCAACTACCAACTCGACACAGCTGGCCCCGGCTACGAACCCCACCCGTCCCAGTGGGCGACCTCCGCCGGCCATTTCCGGGCAGTGTGCACCGGTGCCTCCGAACTGGCCGGCCACCTCGCCGGAGCCATCGACCGGTGGATCACCGATCACCCCGAAGAAGCCGCCGACAACCTCGCGGTGATGGGCACCGCCGCCACCGACCTGAAGGAGACCAGCAGAACGCTGGTCGCCCTGGCCCGGCAGTTCGGCGGCGTCCGGTCGGGCCTCGACGGCACCGGTGATTGACCATGGACCGCTCCGCCGTCTTGAACCGGGCCGCCTGGGACCGGCAAGCCACCCTTCTGCTCCCCGCCGACCGGCCCTCACGGCCGGGCCGGTTGGAATGGACCCAATATCCCGGCCACGGGCCCGGCATCGACCTGCTCGGCGACGTGTCCGGGCGCACGGTCGTCGAAGTCGGCTGCGGCAGCGCCGACAACCTCGCCGCCCTTGCCGCCGCCGGCGGGCACTGCACCGGCATCGACCTGTCCCCGGCCCAACTCGAACGCGCCGCCGTGCGCTGGGGACAACAAACAATGAGCCTGCTCTGCGGCGACGCCCGTACCCTCCTGGCCGAGCAGCCCACAGCATTCGACATCTGCGTGTCGATCTTCGGGGCGATCGGACACTGCCCACCCGAACAGCTCCTGCCGGTCATCACCGACGCCCTACGTCCCGGAGGGCTGCTCGCCTTCAGCGTCGCGCACCCACGCTGGCTCGACGCCGGCCACTCCCACCTGCTGCTCGCCGACGGCACCCGAGTCCCCGTCACCCGCTGGACCGCAACCCCGACGGGCTGGATAGCAGCCGCCCAGGCCGCCGGCCTGCACGTACGCACCGCGATCGAAATCGAGACGCCGGACGGTTCCGGGCCGTGCTGCCTCATCGTGCTCGCCGAACGTCCCGGCAGCACCACGCTCGCGTCAGCCCCGTCGTCCACGGCCGGGCGACCCGCTGTAGTTTCGCCGGTTCCCGCCGCCGGGCGAACCGGATGCCCGAACCGGCGGACACTCCCGCGCGCCCGGCAACCCTGGCCCGGCCCATCCCGCTACCCCTATGACGTGACCCGCCGACAACCCACCACCCCACGCACGCCGCTGTCCCAGATCGTTCGGCCGGAAGGACCAACCTGGTGAGTGCCACCACCGACAACCGCCGCGCGAACACCCCGATCCCCGAACAACCCGGCACCTCACCAGCCGCGCCGCTGGTGCTGCCCGAGTTCCGGCCGAGCTGGTGGGAGACCGGCGTCCGGGCCCGCGCCGACACCGGCATCATCGGCGTCTTCACCGAGGCTCCCGGCCTGATCCGCAAAGCGATCCGCGTCGCCTGGCGCGCGGACCGGCTACGCACCACCCTGGTCGCAATCACCACCGTGGGCTCCGGCGCGATGGCCGCGTTCGGCCTACTCGCCACCCAACGGGTACTGATCGAACTGTTCGCCGGCGGCCCCACCCCGGACCGGGTCCGCGCCGCGCTCCCCGCGCTCCTCCTGCTGGCGGCGGCCACCGGAGTCCGCGGCCTGTTCACCATGGCCACCGGGTACGCCCTCAACGGCCTGACCCCACGGGTGCACCTGGCCGTCGAACGGGAACTATTCGAGCAGACCACCGCCGTCGAACTGCGCGCCTTCGACGACGACTCATTCGCCGAAGGCATGGAACGCGCGACCCGCGGCACCGAAGCCGCGATCGAACTGGTCCAGAACACGATGAACCTGCTCGCCGGCCTGGTCAGCCTGCTCGCCGTCACCATCGCCATCATCACCATCCACCCGCTGCTACTGCTGGCGCTGCTGGTCGCGACCCTCCCGACCGGCTACGCCGCGCTGCGGGCAGGGCACGTCAAATTCCAGAGCTACCTGGCGAGCTCCACCCGACGCCGCCGGCAATGGGTGCTGCAACGCCTGATGGCCGACCGCACCTCAGCCGCCGAACTGCGCTCCTACGGGCTGCGCGGCTTCCTGCTGCGCCTCTACGACCAGGTGATGGGTGCCCAGATCCGCGAAGAACTCACCGTCGCTCAACGGGTCACCACGACCACCAGCGTCGGCGCGGTGATCGGCGGTATCGCCCTGGCTGGCGTCTACACCCTGCTCGGTCTGCTACTGGTCAGCGGCAAGATCCCCCTCGCGGCGGCAGCGACCTGCGTGATCGCGGTGCAGGCCGCCCAGCGTGCCCTGGCTCTGGTCACCTTCCAGGTCGACCGCGTGTACGCCTCCGGCCAGTTCTTCAACGAGTACGTCAGGTTCCTCGCCGCCTCCAACGAATACCGCCCGGCGGCGCTCGACGACGGCGACACCCGGCCCCACCCCGATGAACTGCGCGCCCTCACCGTCCGCGGCGTCACCTTCCGATACCCCGACCGGGACCGGCCAGCAGTCAACGACGTGACCCTGACCATCCGCGCCGGGGAAACGATCGCCTTGGTCGGCGAGAACGGCTCCGGTAAGTCCACTCTCGCCGCGATCATCGCCGGCCTCCGTGAACCGACCTCCGGCACGGTCACCTGGAACGGACAGTCGTACTCCGCGTGGCACCGAGACGGCCTGCGAGCGCAGATTGCGGTCGCCCTACAAGATCATCACAAGTGGCCATTCAGCGCGGCCACGAACATCGCGATGGGCGACATCGACGCGACCCTTGACCAGAACCGCATCGAAGCCGCTGCCATTCAAGCCGCTGCCCACGACATGATCAGCGAACTCCCGAACGGATACGACACCCTGCTCGACCGCACCTTCAAGGAAGGCCAGGACCTGTCCGGAGGGCAGTGGCAGCGGGTCACCGCGGCACGCGCTTTCCTCCGAGACGCGCCTCTGCTCATCATGGACGAGCCGTCGTCCGCGCTCGACCCCCGCGCCGAAGATGCCCTCTTCCAGGCACTCAAGAACCGGCAAGGGACGCAAACCACGATCCTGATCACTCACCGGCTCGCGAACATCACCCACGCCAACCGGATCTTCGTCCTCGACAAGGGCGTGCTCCTCGCCGCCGGCACGCATCAAGAACTGATGGCCGCCGGCGGCTTGTATGAACAGTTGTTCACTCTGCAGGCCGCCGGGTACGCCGAGACCGCCTCGTGACCGACAAGCACAGGGGTTCGCAGCCGACCGAGATTCCTGGGACGGTAGTCCGGACCTGCACAGTACGACCGTCCGAGACTCCTTCGTCCGGGCGTACATCAGCGTGGTGACCGGGTAGCCGGATCACCAGACAGCCAAGCGGTACCGGCCAGCGTTCCCGGCCGGTACCGCTCCGGACGAGATCAAGCCGCGGCGTCTGCGACATCGTCAGGCCAGTCGCCGACACCGACGACCCGATCGCCGCCCTCGGGAGCCTCGGCGATGCGCGGGTCGGTGGTGCTCTGATGGGAGGCGCCCTGCTGTTTGCTGGTGTCTGCCTTCTTGCGGTCGGCAGCGCGGCGTGCGGCGTCGAGACGGCGCTGCTTGGCGATCTGGCGACGTACCGGGTCGCTGTCGAAGTGCTCCTGGTGCCTGATGGTGATCTGACTGATGCCCGACGGGCTCACACCAGCCTCCGCCGCAACCTGCTCAATCGTGAGACCGAGGCGCAGGCCGGCGGCGACGGCGTGGTAGCGGTGGCGGGCCACCGTCTCGACAAATGGCTCCTTCGCGGCGAACCGGTGGCTGTTCGACGAGAACGTCAAATGTCCCGACAGCCAGGTGAGGACCCGCCTTCGATCCGCGGCGCTGAGTTCGACATCCAAGTCGCCGGTGCCGGTGGCGAGGCGGATGATCTCGGCCAGCAGAGTATGGATGGCGACCTTCGTCCTCCGTGCATCCTCAGAGTCGGGAATCGGTTCGAGGGGCTTCTTCTTGCGCGGCACCGAGGACTCCCTGGACTTAGTTCGGGCGGGGATGATGGACCATCTCTGCCTTCTGTATCGGCGGTCGTCAGCGATGCCTATACACCCCTGGCGAGAGAAGTGAGAGGCACGCAGGGCATCCCGTGGCCCGGATCGGAACGGGAAGTCGCCGATGGGCGCCGGGACCTCGGTGAGCCCCAAGCCGGTCACATCGGTGGACGGTGGCCAGCAGGCACGCCGTCGGAATGCCGTCCGGTTCACGCCGGCAACCAGGTCGCGGCGCACATCGTCGCCCTATCAGTGGGTTCGACGTCGTACAGAGTCCGACCTGGTCTGGCCGTCTTATGGACCGTAGGGGCAGCCTCCTCGCCGCCGCACCAAGCCGCCCCGACACCGCACGACGCCGCAGCCCGACCCTCTGTCGCTCGCTTCGCTTCCACCGCCGATCCCAGGCGACCGGACGTCGAACCCCGTCGCCAGCCAGACGTCGCATCGCTGACCGTCCGCCCGGTGGGCTACCGCGCTCCTCATCAGGGCTACGGACTGCCTCGGGCTCTTGACCTGCTGGTGCCTCGGCCTCAGGGCGACGACCTCGCCGCCTGCCCATCCGTCTGAATCTGGTGCCGTAACGAGAGGAAGCCCCACCCGGCTTTCGTCAGCTGGGTGGGGCTTCCGTGCGAGCGCTTGTCCAAGGCCCTCGCGGTGCAGCAGGAGACCCCGTGCTGCCGACCTTCTACCTCCAGGAGGTGTCCCACCGTTTTTATCGGCACGATGACCTCGGCTCTTGAACGGTCAGGCGTTGAGGCCCTGCGCCTTGCGCCAGGTGGCTATCCGGCCACTGATCTGCCTCCGGGGCCGCCGGTACCCGGCCAGCAGCGGCTGGTGTTCGAGTACGGACCTCCACTCGTCTTCGCGGCCGGTGAGGCGGCCCTGGTCGGCCAGGTCTTGGATCGCCTGGTGAGCCAGGGCGGCAAGGTCGAGGGCCGGCGCGGTCGGCTCCGCGGTGTTCTGGGGCTGTGGACCAGCGAGGATCTCAGTTATCGCGTCCCCGGCGGACTTCGACTCGACGTCTCCGGGTTCCTCGTCCGGCTGGGGTTCGTCGTCGACCGGGACGGCCTCGGATGACTTGTCGGCGGTCGTCCCCGGCTCGGCACCGTCGGGCTCGTCCTCGATCGGTGCCGTCTCCTTGACTGGTGCCGGGATGACCGGCCGCTGCGTGGGCAGCAACCTTGGTTCAGGGACCGGCTTCGGCCGGACGCTCACCGGTGCCGGCACGGTCATCTGATGTGCCGGTGTGCTGGCTGTCCGGTCGGCCCGGTGCAGTCGGGTCTCGACGAGGACCAGGAGCAGGTGCAGCGCCAGTGCCAATGCCAAAGGGAGGGCAGCGAGGATGGTCTGCCCGAACACGTTGGCGCCCGGCGCGGACAGCGCATTCGCTGCCGAACTCACCACCGCTGACCCGATGACCACACACCAGGGGTAGAAGGTCGGGCCGCCGGTGCGGGTCATGACGAGCGTCACCATGCTGGCGACCGCGGATAATCCGTCGAACGCGGCCGGGACAGTCCAACTTAGATTGGGTGGGAGGTGCGCCATCGTCTCGCCCACGTGTCGTAAGCCGTGGAAACTCGCGGCGGCGGCAGCCGCGGAGACGGCGAGAGTGCCGATGACGGCGACCACCTCGAACACGGCATCGGCGCGGCTCGGACGGCGCAGAGGCTGGAATGGGCCAGCGGACTTCTGGGACACCTGGTGCTCCTTGGACAGCCGGGGGACTGCGGGCTGCATCTTCCCGTCCATGCATGAGCGGCATGCAGTCGGGGGGTGCTCTACCTGCATCGACACCCGCAACCGCGGGACTTTAGGGCCGATGCCGAGATTCAGGGGGCACGTTGGACGGGTCGCCGCCGGTAACCCTCAGCAGGGCCCTGAACTGGGAAAACGCTGTCGAAGACGGCTGATGCGAACCGTTGGTGGCGGACAAACGGCTGAGCAACGGGCAACCAACGGCTGACCAAGGGTCCTGCGCTACAGATTGCTGAGGGTGGACGCCGATGACCTCAGGGAAAAGCATTCGACGTCAAGGAGTTCTCCGCGATGACCAAGCCCAAGGCCCCGGCCCCGAAGTTCACGCTGTCCCCTGATGATCTCGTCCTCCTGCACTGGCTCGACGAGTGGCGGCTGGCGAGCGTGCCACTGATCGCGGCGCTTCGCGACACCACCATGCAGGCGGTCTACTACCGGCTCAAGCGGCTCGGAACCGGCCCTGGCGGTCTTGGGTTGATCGAGGGGGCAGACGTCGTCGCCGGCTGGTATCGCGTCTTCTACCTGACCCGCAAGGGGCAGGCGCGGATCGAGTCCCCGTACGCCACGACGACACCGCAACTCTCCCGGATCGCGCACGACCTGGCGGTCGCTGAGGTCTGCGGGGTCCGAGGCACCTTGGCGGGCTGGGGTGCGATCACCAGCGAGCGGGCGATCGCGCGAGAGGTGTACCTGTGGCGCACCGACTTGCAGGCCCAGCAGCGGGAGTGGGAGAAGCGGCAAAGGCGGCGGGAATCTGGCCCTGCCGTCCCGCCCAAGCCGGGAACGGTAGGGCCCTGGGTCGGCCTACCCGGCGGTCGAACACACACCCCGGACTCGGTCATCCGGCGCGATGAGGACGGCAGCCTCATCGCGCTCGAAGTTGAATTGTCCATGAAGGATGATCGTCGTATTCGCGAGATATTGACCGCCTTCGCCAATGATGACCGTTTCGTGAAAGTCCTCTACTACACCAGCTCGGAGGCCATCGCGAAGAAGATCAAGGCGATCACGGCGGACATCAACGCCACCGCTATCAATACCGGTGAGGGTGGCACCGTGCAGGTCCGTACACATCTGTACACGCCAGCACACAGCACCAAGTACACACCGCCGCCGAAGAAGGAGACGGCAGGCGATGCGGCCTGAACCCGTCGCACAGACAGCCCGGCGGCCTCCCGGTGCCGGGGCTGTTCCGTGTCTCGGGCATGACAGGCCGGCCCTGCTGATGGCCCGGTCCGTGCAGTTGCAGGGGCCCATGGGCCAACGGGCCAATGGCTCAGCCGGCACCGCCCGGAACCATGTGGCCGAAGGGTTGGACCGATGAACCCATCGCGGTCCGGGACCGGTCCGGGGGACCATGCGGCCTGCCTATGTTCTCGCAGGTCACGGACTTGGTCCCTGGGGCAACTGAGGAGGTCCGGGCGCTCCCTGCGGTCGATGTGGTCCGGCGTGGCCCGCGGCCAATACCTGAGCCAGCGCTGGCCGGGACCATCGGGGTTGGTCCGAGGTTCCGAGGAAACGGCCGGCCTTTGCGCGACGGAACCAGCGGGTGAACCGGTCCGCCTCGCCGGGTGAGGCGGACCGGTTCGGTACCAACGGCGGTGCTTGGGCCGC
Source organism: Actinoplanes sp. NPDC049802 (assembly GCF_040656595.1). Lineage (NCBI taxonomy): Bacteria > Bacillati > Actinomycetota > Actinomycetes > Micromonosporales > Micromonosporaceae > Actinoplanes > Actinoplanes sp. NPDC049802. The sequence goes on along the minus strand of NZ_JBFAMR010000018.1, from coordinate 92,954 downwards.
CGGTACGGAACCACCGGAGCCGCCGAACGTAATCGATGGAACCGGCGGCAGATGAGGGCCGGACCGCCCCCGCGCGGTGTTGGGCCCGGCTCGGTACCGGCGGCTGATCAGGCGGCGATCGGCAGTGCCGCGGTGGCCCGGCCAACGTTGACGCGGATGGCCTCCCAGCACAAGTGGGCGTTCTTAGGCATCCCGGTGCCGGTGAGCCGACCGTGGTCCACGAAGCCGCCCGCGACCGTCGCGATCAGCGTCGCGATCCACTCGGTGCTCCCGGAAGCGGTGTACCGGCCTTCGGCGGCGAGCATGGCAGCGACGTCGATGTGATGCTGTGAGGTCAGGGCGTTGAGCACGGGCACGGCGACGTCGGCGGTGCCTTGAGCCAAGACGTGCTCAGTGATCGTCGCGATGGCCTGCTCCCCGGCGAAGGTGCCGTTGGCGGCATACGCGGCGATCGCGTTCGTCACCTCTCGTGTGATGGGCGGGGCCAGGTTGGGGCGGGGTTGGCCGGCCGCGCGGCGGCGAAGTTCCGTAGCGGCCTGGGTGGCGATCGCGGTCTGGGTGTCGTCGAGCGGATTGCCGGCCATCGTGTCGAGGATCATCTGCACGTCCCACACCTGTACGACCCATTGCTCCCAGTCGGCGTCGGTGGACAGCGGCAGCATCGCGGCGATGTCCGAGGCCAGGACATCCCGGTCGTTCTCGTGCAGGTCGCGGCCGGCTCCACGGGTGATCGCGAAAGCGTATTTCCGGGCGTCCTCGGCGCGGGGTTCGGTGCCGAGGAATGTCCTGAGGCGAGCGGTGCGCTCGAACTCCAGTTCGGTGTCGCCGAGGGCGCCGGGCAGGCCGTGCGGCAGGCCGGGAATGAACACGGGCCCGGTAGTCACCTCAACCCGGTTCGCAGGCGGTTGCTCACGAGTGATGATCGGCGCGGGGCGCTCGGCCTCGACGGCAGCCTTAGCGGCGGCGAGTTCTGCCGTCGCGGCGTCATCCACAGCCGGAGCCGTGTCGGCGGGCCGGATGTCAAGGGGGCCGGCGGCGGGCTGGGCGTTGAGAGCATGCTCGGGTTTCCACCACGGCTCGTTGGCGTAGGCGTCGGCCATCTCGGCTTCCTGCCGGGCGCGGTGGTGCGTGATGTACTCCTTCACAAACGCTTGCGCTTCTGCTTGGCCCGCGTCGCCGGCGTGGTAGGCGCTCCACTTGGCCCGCGACTGGGTCTTGACGGCAGTGTTGGCGAGCATGCCGGTGTGCTTCCTGTAGCCCGCGGCGGCCTTCTTTACCTCGCCCTCGATGCTCTTCTTGATGTACTCCTTCACGAGTTTCGGCTCCGCGGCGGCCCAAGCGGTGTTGATGTCCCAGCCGATCCGCGCGGCCTCGACGGCGCTGCTGGGTACCGGCATGAGGACGCTGAGGGTGACCTCGATGGGCACCTTGTAGACGTTTGAACGGTTGCGGAGGTCGCCGCGCTTGTTCTGGTAAGCGCCGGAGGCCACGCACCACAGCGCGGCCGGGAAGTTCGCCTTCTCCGACTCGTTGGGCATGCCCATCATCTGGCCGGTGTACTTGCTGACGCGATTGCGGGCGGTGCCGGGCGAGTCGTTGGGCCACGCTTCGGCGGCAAGATCGGTGCCGGAGTACCAGGACCCGCCGTTGTCCATCGCGGCGGTCTTCTGGTGTTCGGGGCCGATGTAGTGGCCTTCGTGGATGACTCGCGCGTAGTAGTCGGCCTTGGACTCGCCTTCGGACGGGCCGGGCAGCGCGATCGCGATTTTGTCGCAGATCGTGTCGAGCAGCCAACGCGCGGCGTGGTCTTTGACAGGGGAGTGCAACTTCGATCGCTTCTTCAGCATTTCGGACATAGCGGCCTCGCGGGAACCAGGGGACGTGGTCCCTGAAGTCATCGGCATGGGCGAAACAGCACTGGACCGTCTGCTGAGGGGTTAGGGGCCATCAACTTCATGCAGAGGATCACACTCGTGGCTCCGCTGCTCTTCCCGGCCCAAGCGCATCGCCGCCTCAACGGCCTGCCATCCTCCCGGAAACGCCCTTCTCGCGGCCCTCGACCGACACGGATGGAGCCGTGCACCATCCAGCCGGTGAGAGGCCCGTGAAGCGGCCGAGAGCCGCGCCGGTGCGCCACGTTCAGAGGAGGACTCAGCCCCATCGACTGCCGATGTACAGGGTGTACGAGACGTTGGGTTCGGAAGGAGCAGTGCCGTGGACACCACCCGGGACGACGAGCAGGTCACCCTCACGATCACCATGACCGCCGCCACCGCCGGTTGGGCTGTCGAAGCACTACGCCGCCAGGCCCTGCACGTCATCGACGCTGCCGCCGGCTGGCAGACCCGGGCCATCTTCGCCGACAACCCCGCTGTCGCAGCCCTGTACGAACGCGAAGCCGAAGTTCGAGGCCGCGCCCACGACGAACTACGAGCCGCAGCCGACGCGCTCGCCCCGCGCGGCGTCTTCGCTCCGACGCCGGCCCTGACGACCTGACATCCGGCCGCTCACCTCAGCCCCGCACCGGCTTCACCGTCGACGCGGGGTTTCCTTTGGCCGCAACCTGTTACGACATGGGCGGGCGGTGATCTGGGTCGCGAACGGCCCGTTCAGCCGCTGAGAATTCGATGATGCTGGCGCGAAGCGCCTGAGCGAGCGCAGCGAGAAGGTGACCCGGCTACGGCCGGCGAGAGGCCGAGGCGTCCTGCGGAGGGGGTTTTCCGAGCACCAACTCCCGAAGATCAAACCCTCCAGGCCAAACCCTGGAATCATCGTGTGGCTACGAGCAGACAGCCGCGTATGGCCGGAGCACGACGCCCGTGTATGGCTGGAATGAGATGGCCGTGTATGGCCAGTCCGATACTGGGATGTATGGCTGGCCCTGTTCCGTGAACCCTCACGTACGGCTCCGTGAGTCCGCAGGGATGCGGTCGGGCTTACTCGGCCTCGAACTGGGTGACGTGCCGCGGTGAATTCCTCCGGGCACGTCCCTGCTGGGTGCCGGTCCTCGCCCGAGGTTCGCTGCGCTGGCCAGGCTCCGGCATCAGCGGCCCCGGAGGGTCGTCCGGACTGCGGCGGGTCGTTGACGCCAGGCCGGGGATGCTGCCGTGGTAGAGCGCCTGTACCCGTTGGTGCGAGAGCCCGCCGAGTGCTTCACCGATCGCCGCCCACGTCTGTCGTTGCTCGTCGCGAAGCCGGATCACCGTCCGCTGCCGCAGTTTGCGAAGCACGACGTTCGCCTGCGGGATCAGCCGTTGGACCTCACCCCCGAGTCGTGCCCGCTCGACGTCGTCGGTCGTGTCGAGGTACGCCAGGCACGCCACGGCGAGCGCCGCGACCGGGTCGCCGGCCTCAGCGGCGACCACGACGCGCGACTTACGGGGAGACATTCGCCAGATCGTAGACGCCGTCGCGTGCACGGGACCTCACGATGGTCACCTGACCTCGCGCATCTGCGGCCCCTTCGTCGTCATCGGAGAGCGTCGCGAGACCCCGCCAGTGTCCTCGCCGCGAGACGCGGCCAGCCCTCACCGGGCGGGGGCGCGTCGTGAACTGTTGTTGTCGGACGGGCCGGTCCTCGGTTCGGCGCCAGCCTCATACTCGTGCAGGTAGCACCAGCCGATCTCGAACGACACCCGGGCTTGGTCGTCCCTCCCGTCGGCCAATGTCGAGACGCCGGCATCGGTGGAATGCCGGCGGTGCGCTGCTGTGTCCGTCGAGGGCGGTCGGTCGCTGTGCCGCGAGGCGCAAGGGAATCCCTTCCCTTCCCTTCCGGTTCCCTTCCACTTCCTTTCCCCCGGTGAGCCTTCCGGTGCAAGTCACGGAGGGCTCACTGAGGAATCCCGGAGATTACCCAGCATCTGTCGGCATCTGGTCGGCTCGCGACCACTAAACCGGACACCCTTGCGAAAAAAGGGCGCCCTGGTGCGTCCCGGAGCATTCACTGCTGACTCCGTGAAGGCTCCCGGACGGAAGGGAAAGGAAGGGAACGGGAAGGGAAGGGATTCCCTTGCGCCTCCGGCGCAAGACCGGCCGCCACAGCGATGACAAGTCCGGCGGGAGTTGGTGGCCGCTGGTGTGGTAGGCCGCCAACCCTGCCGATGACGAACCCATGGATGACGAAGCAGGACCGGGCATGAAGTTCACGGTCACCAGAACCCAGAACGGTCTCCAATTGGCCTCGACGTGGCAATCCGACGGCATCGGATTGCCCGCTGTGCTGCCCCTAGGTACGAAACACGTCCTCACCGCGGACCTGACCACCGTCGACGCACATGGGCTCCTGGCCTTCACGGAACAGCACAGCCAAGCCCCGCTACTCGGCAGCGAGACGGCGTTCAGCGCCGCCGGCAGATACACCATCACCGCCCTCGCCGGGGACAGCGTCTTCACCACCGAAATCACCCACCTCAGAATCTGCGTGGACATCCCCGAACGCTCGCACCGCCACCACCCCGGCGAATTCCTGATCGGCGCCACTCCGGCCGAGCCCTTCCCACGCACTATCCGCGTCGGGCCGACCGCAGCCGACGTCAAAACTGACTTCAATGACTACGTCAGCCTCGGCGTCGCGTTCACGGACGGGCCTTTCGCCGGCATCCTCAGAACAGCGCTCGCCGGCGAGCACGAGCAGGTGTGGTCCATGCGATGGCAAGGACTTCCCAAGCGGTAGAGCCGGCTCCAGCACGTGGCGCCAGAGGTACGGCGTGGTGATCAACCCGTGTATAGCGTGGCCGGATCAGGGGTGTGCCGATGCTCATTGCCGGCCCGGGAACCGCATCGCGCTGTTCGGGCTCCGTCGAACTGGCCCCCGTGTGTTGGCGGCGCTGGCGATCTGGACTGCTCCGATGCGACGATCCGGAACAAGGCGCAGGAGGAGGCCCGTCCGGTCCTGTTGAGTCCTCGGCTGAGTCCGGGGGACCGTGTGCGCCTGGTCTCTCCGGCCAGCCCGCCCGACCCGGACTACGTCGCCGCCGGCGCGGAGATCTTCGCCTCGTGGTGGGCGAAATTGTCATGGAAGACAATGGCTGGCCGCAGTCGCTGCCGGTCGGCCGGCGGCGCTCTTGGGTCAGGGTTGAAGCAACTTGCCGGTCTGCACATTGAACGCCGTCATTCCGGCACGCAGGGCTGCCTCGACACCGTGCACTGCGTCCTCGTACACAAGGCATCGCCGTGGATCTATGCCGAGGCGTTCTGCTGCCAGTAGGAAGATGTCTGGTGCCGGTTTTCCGCGCCCCGGTGGAACATCGCTCCACGTCACGGCCGTGTCGAAAATCGTGTCAAGTCCAGTCTCCCTGAGGCCAGCGGCAACGGTCACGTCTGCGCTGTTGGAGCCGATCGCGAGGGACTGTCCGCGGGCATGTGCCTTCCGTGCGATCTGCGCATAGGTGTCGAACACAACTAGATCGGGTGAGGCTTCGATGACGTACCGGCGGCATCGATCAATGACTTCGCTGATCGGTTCCGGCAGCCTTCCGAACTCCTGCTCCCAGATGATCAACATGTCCGGCGACGCAATCGCTTGCTTCGGCCAGTACCACTGAGGGTCCAGGAGCACGCCGACGTCTCGGAGCGCACGAGCCAAGGCGACATAGCAGACCTGAGTGCTATCGACGAGCGTGCCATCCCAGTCGAAGATCAGGGCGTCATAGCCGATGCCGTCGGGCGCGCTGATCGGGCGGACGTCGGTGGTCACACGCCAACCCTACCGCGCGTCGTGACTCCTCCATTTGCCCTCGGCTCAACGGCGCAGGCTCTCCGCGCCCGCTGCAATGGGCGCGCGACCAATCCGACGGCCGTCGGACAGGGGCGCTGTGGCGGTGCTCCCGCGTTCAGCGGCCGCAACCCCAAGGTGCCTGTGGCAGGCTGACGGCGTGGATCGAAGTGAATACGTGATCAGCTCAAGCGGGGATGATCTTCGGCAGGCCGAGAAGCGCATTCTCGCGGACAAACCGACGGGCTTTCTGATGGACCGGGCGGCGGCACGTCTGGCGGTCGTGTGCGCTGATCTCCTTCAGGAGGCGACCGGACGAATCTACGGTTCCCGCGTCGTCATGCTGATCGGTCCGGGCCACAACGGCGGAGATGCGTTGCTTGCCGGCGCAATTCTCCGGCGTCGGGGAGTGGCCGTGGATGCCCTTGCCGTCGGGGACGGCGTTCACGCTCGGGGGCTGAGGAAATTCCAGGAGTCGAACGGGCGCCTGGTCGAGGTCCGGGACGGGGAGTCGAGCCGCGCTGCGAAACAGCTTCTGCAGCGAGCCGACCTGGTACTGGACGGCATCGTCGGGCTCAGCGGCCACCCGGGCCTGGAGGATCACGCATTGGCCCTGGTTGAGGCGATTCCATCACGTGCGCTGGTGGTCGCAGTGGACCTACCCAGCGGTGTGGATCCGCAGACCGGCGAGACCCCCGCTGCGCACGTAGTCGCTGATGTCACGGTGGCGTTCGGGACCATTCATCCTTGCCTCCTGCTGCCGCCGGCCTCGCACGCCGCCGGGCGGGTCATCTTCGCGGATGTGGGAATGCAGTCGAAGATCGATGCTGAGCCGGTGGTTCGGCGGCTGACGGAACGCGGTGCCGCACTGCGATGGCCGGTGCCCGCTCATACCGCCCACAAATACTCCAGGGGTCTGCTCGGGGTAGTCGCCGGGTCGGATCGGTACCCCGGCGCGGCGGTATTGGCTGTTGCCGGCGCGATACGAGCCGGTGTCGGGGTCGTGCGCTACGTCGGCCCATCGCATGTCACGGCACAAGTGCTATCCGCGCGCCCTGAGGCCGTTCCCGGCATGGGCCGTGTCCAGGCGTGGCTTCTCGGCTCGGGTGTCGAGGACGACCCCGTGCAGGACAAAGCGATCGCGACCGCCCTGGCGTCCGGCCTACCCTGCGTCGTTGACGCCGGTGCTCTCGACGCCTGCGTTCGAGAACGCGCGTCCGGATCACGGGCCGCGCCCGCCACTTCAATCCTGCTCACTCCCCATGCCGGTGAACTGGCGCGGATGCTGGTGTTGCTCGGCCACGAGGTCACCCGGGAGGCTGTCGAGGCTCAGCCCTTGCGGCACGTTCGGTGGCTGGCCATCGAGGCGGACGCGACTGTGCTGCTGAAAGGTCCCACAACACTGGTCGCCGGTCCGGCTGGGCCCGTCTTCAGCCAGGCCGACGGCGTCTCCTGGATGGCTACGGCGGGATCAGGAGACGTTCTCGCGGGTATCGCCGGGGCGCTGATGGCCACGGGTGTCGACGCACCGCATGCTGGCGCTATGGCCGCGCTCGTCCACGGCAGGGCCGGAGCGGCTGGCAGTAACGGTGGACCGCTCGCCGCCATGGAGATGGCCGACGCCACTCCCGCGGTCGTGGCGGCGCTCCTCGACCTCCTTCAGGAGCCGAAACGCCATAGGCGCCGGTGATACCTCACAGCGCCGGGAGACTCGCGCCCTTCCTTATCCGCCGATGAGGCCACAGCGGCGCGCCAGCTCCAGCACGTGAGTCCGTGCCCGTGCCCGGTCGCGGTGCAGCAGTTCCCGAAGGAGTTCGCGGACAAGGGTTGAGTCGTGAACTTCCTCCTGGGAGACCTTTTCGGCGTCCAGGAGGACAAGCGCCGCGGCTTCGTCCTCGCCCCGCCTGACGTAGCCGCGCGCCGTGTTGATGAGGGCTGCGGCTCGGCGTTCGACGCTCGGGACGCCGTCGATGGTCAGCCGTGACGAGTATTCGATGACGTCGTCGGCGCGGCCGAGTTCGGCGCTCAACGCCAGCCCGTGGATGTCCACGTTGCCGCGGCCGAAGGCCGTCCATGGGTCGTAGCTGGTGCCGATTGCACGGGCGGCTTCGTCTGCTACCCGATGCAACGCCCACGCGCGGTTGTCGTCGTCCGACTGGGCCGAGCTGACGGCGGCGGCGAGATGCAGCATGCCGAAGTCAGCGAGCAGGCGAGGATCAGGGTTGGAGCCGTCTTCGGTACCCGCGGTATCCATACAGACTTTCAGCTCGTCGGCCGCGGCCAGACACAGCCTGGTCGCTTCATCCTGCTGGCCAGCACGCCGGTACGACGCCGACAACGCCCAGGCCCCCAGGGCGATGAGGTGCGGATCATCGGCTTCCCTGGCCGCTGACATCGCGCGATCAGCCGCCACCCACGCGAGGTCCCCATCAGGCACATGATGAAGCCACTGGCGGGTGATCTGGTATGCGCCGGCAAGCGGCCGGGCGGCATCTCGACGGCGCTCCGGTGCGCTGTGATAGGCGGCGATGGCGTCGTCGAGAAGCGATGGCAGTAGACGGCCCAGCGTGGAGTGCGCGACCGGTGATCCGTGCCAGATGGACCAGGCATCGGCGACCCGGGCTCCGATGGCCTCCAGCTCGGATACTTCTCTAACCTGACTGGCCGGCACGGCAGCCCTCATGATCACTGCCCGTACTGCTGCGATCGCCTCAGCCTGCGGCACTCGACGGGCTCCGGACGTCAGGGAGTCGACCGGCCGACCAAGAAGATCGTCAAGCGTGCATGCGAGCACCGTCGCGATACTGACCAAGTCCGTCAGCCGTTCAGCATGCTTTCGCCCCTGCTCGACAGCGGAGATCCACTGCACTGACTTGCCGATTCGTGTAGCCAGTTCCGCCTGCGTGAGACCGGATGCTCGCCGGTGCGTGGCGATGGCAGCGCCGATGCCGGGGGTGGGTGAGGTCGCGGCTGGGGTCACCAATTCACAGTAGACGCGCGAGACCGCCGTTCTACTACTTCTGTAGCAGTCTCAAAACGGACAGCTACCTAGTGTGATTTCCGTACGGCGACGAGATCCACTCAAGAAATCGAAGTTCTTGAAAATCTCCTGGCTGCCCGCCTTGGCCTCCGCCTGCCCGGCATCGTCCGGGCGTCAGGCAAATCGAAGGTCTTACGCATCGCCAGGTCCAGGGATCCGGCGCGAGGCGACCATCCGGGAGGTGAACGACGGTGGGGGAAACGTACTACGCGAAGTCAGCTGATCGATTGGCGGAGGCTCAGACAACTCTCGACGTGCACGTGACGTCGAGTGCGACCGGGCGCTGCCTGGCCTGCGGCGTAACGGGGCCGTGCTCGGAGCGTGAGGGCGCGGCCACGGTGTTCGCGCGGAGCCTGCGGCTACCGGTGCGGCAGCCGGGAGCCAGCCGTCCGGAGCTGATCAACGCGTTGCGCGTCGACATTCCGCGTTTCTCCCTGGCGGGATCGCGGTGACGTCACGTGATGCCGTACCCCGGAGCCGTGATCCACGTCGGGGCTGCTGCCAGCGTCCAGTTCGCCGGCGACCGTGCACTGACAGCGCGGGTCATCCGAGTGGATCACCGCGCGACGTACGACGGCTGGATATGGCTCGACGTCTACGTTCTCGGGCTCAGCGGAGAAGCAGTCGAGCGTCGATCGATCTTCGTGAAGGTGGTCGGCGTGATGCGGATCGGGTCCGCGCCGAGACCCTCGCGGGTTCGGCCGACCAATGCCGGGCCAGCGCGACGATCACCGACCCCGGCAAGGAAGGAGTCGCGGGAATGACGTTCACACCGAGCGACTTTCCGGGTGCTGGCCCTGGAACCGACCAAGGCGTCGTCCCGCTGCGGACACACACAGCGGGACGACCACGTTGGTCATGTGTCGCCTGCGGTGAACCGTGGCCGTGTCGGGAAAGCAGGACAGTGCTGCTGGCCGAGCATAAAGGCTCGACGATGTCGCTCTTCTGGTTCCTGGGCCCCTGCCTCATCGACGCGATCAACGACTTCTTCCAGCACAGCAAGCAGCCTGCGCCTGATCTCTACGACCGTTTCCTCGGCTGGGTCCGTGATACCGACCCCGGCGCGTCCTCCGCGGCCCTGTGCGCACAAACTGCCCCGGTCCCGGGGCAGGAACCTGACTCCCGTCACGAGGTGAACCTCCGATGACGGTGATCCGGCGGACGCGGCCTGAGGCCCCCGTACTGGCCGCGTCCGCCCCCGGATCGGCCCTGATCGGCTCGACCCTGCCCGGCGGATCGGTGGACATCGACTCGAACCGGCTCGGCCGTGCCAACGGCGAGCAGGCCGCACAGCCATCGGCACCGAAACATTCGACCAGCGAAGGACGGTTTCCGATGGCGACGAGCGGTGGCAGGTCCAAGGTCGTAGTCACAGGCGCTGCCGGGTTCATCGGCTCCCATCTCGTGGAGGCGCTCCTCGACCGAGGGCACCGGGTGATCGGCCTCGACAGACGCACTCCCGACGACAATCCCACCGCGCGGCTCAACCTTCAGCAAGCCCTGTCTCATCCGCAGTTCTCCCTGGTAGGCGGAGATCTGATGGACGTGCGATTGGACAACATCGTGGCCGATGCGAGCTGCGTCTACCACTTGGCGGCCGTCCCGGGGGTGCGGACGTCCTGGACCGGATTCTTCGCCTATGTGACGGCGAACATCTTGGCGACCGAACGGCTGCTCGACTCCTGCCGGGCCTCCAAGGTGCCAAAGGTGGTCTACGCCTCGTCATCCAGTGTCTACGGCGAAGCCGGCGGCGCGAGCCGGGAGGTCGACGCGACCCAGCCGATCTCTCCGTACGGCGTCACCAAACTCGCCGGCGAGCAGCTCTGCCTTGCCTACGCCAAGCGGCCCGGCAGCACACTGTCGGTCACGGCGTTGCGGTACTTCACGGTGTACGGGCCCCGTCAACGGCCGGACATGGCGATCGGGCGGATGCTGACCGCGGCGTTGACGGGCGAGCAGTACACGCTGTTCGGCGACGGGACACAACGACGCGAGTTCACATTTGTGGACGACGTGGTGTCCGCGACCATGGCCGCCGCGGACGTGCAGGTGCCCGCAGCGGTGGTCAACGTTGGAGGCGGATCCAGCGTCTCCATGATCGACGTGATCAGGGCTGTTCGCGACGTAACAGGCAATCCGGTTCCGCTGACCGCGTCCGGCGCGCAGCCGGGCGACGTCCCGGCAACCTCCGCTGATCTCGCCTTGGCCCACATCCTGCTGGGCTACCGCCCGCAGGTCGACCTGCACACCGGGATGAGCCGGCACGCCACCTGGCTGCGCGGCCTGTCGCCCGAATCGCTGCGAATGTACATCCCCCAGCCCGTCACGATCTAGGAAGAGGTATCGGCATGTTCCTGACCTCAGCGTCTGCGAACGGGCTGTACGCGGCCGTATGCCACGAAGTCCTTCAGCAAGGTCACTTCGCCGCGCCGCGAGGGATGGCGACAACCGAGGTGCTCGGCGCGCACCTGTGCCTGACGCAGCCACGCCGGCGGTTCATCGACGTGCCGCCGGCCCGGCTGCTCAACCCGGCGTTCGCGGTCGCCGAGGCGCTGTGGATTCTGTCCGGCTCCGACGACCCGTGGATCTTCACCTACAACCGGTCCCTGGCCCAGTACGCCGATGACGGCCGGTTGCAAGGTGCATACGGGCCGCGGATGCGACGCTGGCAAGGCGAGGTCGACCAGCTCGACTACGTCCGTCGGCTTCTGACCCGTGATCCGGACAGCCGGCAAGCCGTCATCCAGCTCTACGATCCGCAGCGCGACACGACTGGCACCCGCGATGTGCCCTGCACCCTGAACTACCGATTCTTCGTCCGCCGGGGCCGGCTGGACATGCACACCACGATGCGCAGCAACGACGTGTGGCTCGGCTTGCCTTACGACCTGTTCACCGCCACGCTCATCCAGGAGCTGATGGCCGGCTGGCTGGGTGTCGAGCTGGGCAGCTACCACCATCACGTGGACTCCCTGCACCTCTACGCCCAGCATGACCAGCAGGCCGCCGAGTTGAGCGCCACCACGGTCACCCCGTCCCCGCTCATGCCGGCGCTCGCGGCCCCTGCCGAAGGATTCACCGAATTCCTCGACACCGTGATCACCGGCGCCGTCAGCACCGAGGCCGCGGAGCCCTGGCACGAGATGGCTGGGATGCTGGCCAGCTACCGGCTCTGGAGCGCCGGCGACCGTGTTGCCGCACGCGCCGCCGCCGACAGCATCAGCGGGGACGGCGGGAAAGCGCTGCGTGCCTGGTACAGCCACCTCAGCGCGCCCGCCGAACTGGCCGGCGCGCAGGCAGGCGGCGTGCAGTGAAATCCCGGAACGTCGTGCTCGGGCTCTGCTCCTACACCCACGATTCCGCCGCAGCCCTGCTGGTCAACGGACGCCTAATCGGGTTCGCCGAGGAAGAACGTCTCACCGGGGTGAAGCACACCGCCGCCTACCCCGAGCTGTCGGTGAACTGGCTGCTCGCCACCGCTGGCCTGGAATCGGCGGACATCGACACGGTGGCCTACAACTTTGACGGCAACCGCTACCTGGACGCACTCCCGGCCATCAACCTCTACGCACAGATGCCCGAGACCCGCGACCGGGCACAACCCCGCGCTGACAGCTTCCGCAAGATCCACAGCCGGTTCGGGCAGCGCATGACCCACCTGAAAGACCTGTTTACGAAAGCCAGCATCCAGCCGGTCCTGCATCACCGCGCTCACGCCCTTTACGCCTTCGGGTCCAGCGCGTACGAAGCCGCAGCGATCCTGGTGGTCGACAGCCTGGGCGAGGTACAGACCACCACGATCGGCAGCGGACTGCGACTCTCGGACGGCGGCTGCCGCACCACGATCGTCCAGGACATCACGGATCCCGCCTCGCTCGGCTACGCCTACGGCGCCGTGACCGAACATCTCGGCTGGCGTCGCGGCGACGAGGAGGGCACCGTCATGGCGTTGGCGGCGCTCGGTGATCCGCGCCGGTTTCGGGCCCTAATGCACGATGCCATCGCGATCACCGAGCGCGGCTTCGCCCTGAATCCGCGCTGGTTCCCGCTGAGGGTGCTGACCACCGGCTATCCGCGGGTCAGCCCGGCTTTCACAGCGGCGACGTGTCCGCCCAGGGCTCCGGCAGCCCCGGTCGACACCGTTCACGCGGACCTGGCCGCGGCACTGCAGGAACGCACCGAAGACGTGATGCTGCACCTGGCCCGGCAGGCCAAGGCGGTCACCGGGATGCGGCTGCTGTGCGTGGGCGGCGGCGTCGCCGCGAACTGCGTCGCGGTCGGCAAGATCGTCGCTGAGGGCATCTTCGACGAGGTGCACGTTCCCCCCTCCCCGGGCGATTCCGGTACCGCGATCGGAGCGGCACTCGCCGTGCACCTCGACGCAAGCCGGCGGCTCGGGGTCGGGGTCAGCGGACGCTGCTACCTCGGCCCCGCCTACACCGGGCTGCGCCTTGCCGAGACGCCTCGGGCCGGCCTGACCGCGTCGAGGCCCGCCGAGCCGGCCAAACACCTGGCGCTCAAACTCGCCGAGGGATACGTCGTAGGGCTGTTCCAGGGTGCGCTGGAAGCCGGCCCGCGCGCTCTCGGGAACAGATCGATCCTCGCGTCCCCGCTACTGCCAGACGTCGTGGATCGCCTGAACGCGACGGTCAAGTTCCGGGAGCCGTTCCGCCCGTTCGCGCCGGTCGTGCTGCAAACGGCGGCAAACGACTATTTCACTCTGCCGCAGCCGGCCCCGTACATGTCGATCGCCTCCGGCGTCACCGCCCTGACCCTCGATCACCTTCCAGCAGTGGTGCACGCCAACGGCCTCGCCCGGGTCCAAACCGTCACCCCATTGGCGAACCCGTTCCTCGCCGACGTGCTCACCGAGTTCGCCGCCATCACCGGACATCCCGTCCTGATCAACACGTCGCTCAACGTCAAGGGCAAGCCGATCTGCGGCACACCCGACATGGCTCTCGACTGCCTGACCGATAGCGGCCTCGACGCCCTGATGATCGAAGGCTGGTGGGTCACCAAATGCTGATCGGCTACAGCTGTTGGGGATTTCTCGGCCCCGGCATCACCGATACGCCGGACGGAGGCCGCAGCCACCGCCGTGTCCTCGTGGACGGGCTCCGCGCGCGCGGCAACGACATCGTGTTCCTCCAGGCCAACCGAGATCTCCTCGAAGCCGGCGACGACCTGACCGCCACCTACCAGTGGGATGCTGGACTGCCGGACATCGACGCTCTCTTCCTGGAGTGGCGGTGGCCGATCGGCGGCCGGAACACCACCCCGTGCGACAGGCCCGGCCACACCTGTGACCTGCACCGACAACAGCAGCTCCTCGCCCACTACACGACCGCGGGCACGCCGACGCTGCTGTGGGACAAGGACCGTCGCCTCAACGAGCACGATCCGCTGCGCCGTGCAAGCAACGTCACCGTATGCGAACCCGCATTGCATCCTTCGCCCGGCGCGACAAGCCTGTTGTTCCCGATCGTGGACGCCGCCCTCGACAGCGCTGACCCGGCGGCCCTGACCGCAGCACGCCGAGATCTTCCGCTGCTCTACATCGGCAATCAGTACGACCGGGACGACGCTTTCGACAGGTTCTTCGCCCCAGCTGCCCGCGCCCACACGCACCTGATTGCCGGAAAGTGGCCGCACACCCAAGGCTGGCCCGGCCTGAACTTCACCGGGCGCATCCCGTTCGCCGGCACGCAGGCCCTCTACCAGCGGTCGCTTGCCACCATCGTGCTCCTGCCGGACCGGTACGCCGCCGTCGGGCACATGACCCAACGGCTCTTCGAGGCAGTCCTCGCCGGATGTCTTCCCCTGACCCCGGCCGACATCCGGGACGCCGCTCGCTTTACCCCACCGGAGCTGCACATCGGCGATGGAACTCAGGCGGCGCGCCTGCTCAACATCCTGGCCGAGCGAGCCGGAACACCCTGGCATGCCGATCTCCTTGCCGGCTGCCTCGAACGGCTGAACCTGTTCCGCCTCTCCCGGCAGCTCGACGTCATCGCCGGCGTCCTGGCCGGTCATGCCGTTGTCGAGGTGAGGTGATGACCGGCTGGCCTCCACCCAGCGCACCCGGGCCGCGACTACCGTCGCGGGCCATGGACAGAATCGCCATCATCGGCTGCGGCGGCTCCGGCAAAACAGTCCTTGCCAACCGGCTCGCCGACCACCTCGGCCTGACCGTCACCAGCCTCGACGCGCTGTACTACGACGACCAATGGAACCCCACCCCGATGGACAAGTTCGCCGCCATCCAGCGCGAGCTCGTCGCCGCCGACCGATGGATCATCGAGGGCAATTACGCCTCCACCCTGCCGATCCGGCTGGAGCGTGCCGACACCGTCGTCTTCCTGGACCTGCCGGCCCGGACCTGCCTATGGGGCATCGCCCAGCGCCGCCGGCGCTACCGCGGCGGTCAGCACAACGACGGCGTCTACGACCGCATCACGTGGTCATTCATCAAATACGTCATCGGCTACCGGCGCAGCATGCGCCCCCGCGTCAACGCCCTGGTCGCCGAGCATGGCCAGCAGGCCCGCTACGTGCAGCTGACCAGCCGCCGCCAGGCCAACCGATTCCTTGACCAGATCGGCACCCCGCCGACCTGACATCCCCGTGGAGGCGACCGTGCCCACCCCACGTGCACCGTTCACCGACCCCGCCACCGTCCGTGACGTCCTGTACGACTCCCCAGACCGGCTCGCACGCCGCACCGCCGCCTTGCACCGCGCCAAGGTGAGCGGTGCGGATGCCGCCGCGACCATCACCACGCTGGCCGCCACCATCAACCCGATGCCCCGCCGCATCGTCGACATCGGCTGCGGTCGGGGCACGACCTCCCTTAGCCTTGCCGGCCGATTCCCGGACGCTACTTTGATCGCCGTCGATCAGTCACCAGCGCTGCTCGACACCGCACGCGACCGCCTGGCCGCCACAGGCCGGCACATCGAAACCGTCACCGCCGACTTCCACCACCTGCGCGACCTCCTCGGGCCCGCGGACCTGGCGGTAGCAGCGTTCTGCCTGTACCACTCGCCCCAGCCGGTCGACGCGCTCGCCGAGATCGGTGCGGCCCTCACCCTGGACGGGCACCTCATCGCCGCGACGAAGTCGACCGACAGCTACCAGGAGATCGACGACATCATCGCCAACAGCGGCCTCGACGGCGACGCGCGACGATGGCCAAGCCTCTACCAGGCGTTCCACACCGATAACGCCCAGGACCTGATGACCCGCGCCGGGTTCGTAATACGTCGGCGCATTGATCAGCGGCACACCTTCCGCTTCGACGGACTTGCTCATCTCGCCGAATACGCGGCAACGATCCCGAAGTACCAGCTCCCACCCGAGGTCGCTGTCCGCCCCGACGCCTTTGCCGAAGCGCTGCTAAACCGGCTTCCGGACAGCCCGCTCACGACGTTTTCCACCGTGACGTACCTGGTAGCCCAACTCCCGTGAGCTCGACCGCCTTCGTCAAGCGGTACCGCGATCCGGCCTGCGGCCTGGCAGCCCAGGCTCACCTGCGCTGGTGGGATGACCTCGGTGCCGGCATCCGACTGCCTCACCGCTTCCCCGGCACTGCCACTCACCTGATCCTGGAACGGATCTCCGGACACACACCCGAACTCGGCGATCTCCCACAAGTGGCCGCAGCGTTGGGCCGGCTACACGGCATCGCCTACGCCCGGCACCTGCACCAGGCACACCTGGATCGCCCCTTCGACACCGGAGCCGGCCTGACCATCGCCGACTTCTACACCGGCCGGCACCGTGTGCTCGCCGACAGCGGGCTCGACACTGCCGGTCTTCCTGCGGCTGTCTACAAGGACGCCAACATCCGCAACTTCCTGATCACGAAGAGTGGCCCAGCGCTCCTCGACTTCGATGACCTGACCCTCGCTCCGTTCGGCTACGACCTGGCCAAACTGGTCGTCTCAGCCGTCATGACCACCGGCAGCTCAGCCCTCTCCTACACCACCGCCCTGCTCGCGATCTACAACGACCACGTCACTGCTGCGGGCGGACCCGCGGCCCCTTGCACGCTATGGCAATTCGCGAGCTACGCGGACATCCACGGCCTGCTCACAGCCCGCTACCTGCACACCAACGGCTACCGGCACCCCTGGCCAGCCGGCCGACTGCATGCCGACACCAGCACCGAGCCCTCCCCATAGAGAGGAAATCATCGTGGCTGTCACCACCGAACTCGTCCTCGTCCGCCACGGCGAGGCCAACAACAACCGCACCGGCACCGTCGGCGGGGAGCACGGCTGCACCGGCCTCACCTTCCACGGCCGTAACCAGGTAGAACCACTGGCCAAGCGCCTGGCCACCGAACACCACGACCGCCCGTACACCGCCTTCTACGGCTCACCTCGCCGGCGTGTCCTGGAGACCATCGAGGTTCTCACCGCAACCCTGCCCCTGAAAGCGACCATCCTTGACGACCTCCGCGGCCCGGACCACGGAGACGCCGACGGACTCCAATGGCGCGACGTGAAAAGCGCGTTCGGCGGCCCGCCGCAGCACAACCCCGACGAGCCCTACGCCACAGGCTCAGAAACCTGGAACGCGTACCTTGCCCGAGCGACCACAACGCTCCAGCAGATCATCGACAAGCACCTCGGCGAGCGGATCCTCATCGCCGGCCACGGCGAAACCATCGAAGCAGTCCACGTCCTACTCATGCAGCTCCCGGCGCCCGTCCGCCTCAACCTGGGCTTCGTCACCGACCACGCCTCCCTCACCCGGTGGCAACAACACGTCAACCGCTTCGACCGAAGGACCTGGATGCTCGCCGCCCACAACGACACCCGGCACCTGGCCGGAGCAAAACCGTGACTTCTGCCGAAGTGGCCCTGCTCCTCCGCCTGTGCCAGCGTGCAGTCGACCCGCGCGCGGAGATCGTCATGGTCCATGCCGGGCACAACGGCACCACGGTCTTGCGCGCCGCGACCAACGCCGGCCCGGTCATCGTCAAACGGCACCGCAGCCCGGACCGTCATAGCCAGGAGGTCCACGCCTATCGGCACTGGACCTCGGCGTTACGTGGACGGTCAGCCCGCCTGATTGCCGCGATCAACGATCCGCCAGCAATCATCACGAGCGCCCTTCCCGGGCGCCCTCTCGCCGAGGCCGACCTCGATCCTCGACAGGAAGCCGACCTTCACCGGCAAGCCGGATCCCTGCTCTCCTGGCTGCACCACGCCGAACCTCCGCGCCCTGACCCCAACATGACCGCCTGGCTGGCATCCCGCGGCGACTACTGGCTGTCAGTCGCCGGACCCGTCATACCGCGTCAGCGGCAGGCCGAAATTATCGTGCACCTACGAGAGCTGGCGCAGCTCGGACCCATCCCCGCCGTTCCGTGCCACCTCGACTACACCCCGAAGAACCTTGTCGTACAGCCGACCGGGGAACTTGCCGTCATCGACTTCGAGCACGCCCGATACGACCTTGCTGCGCGTGACCTCGTCCGCTTCGCCAATCGTGTGTGGCCCACCCGCCCTGACCTCAAAGAGACCTTCCTCCAGGGATACGGCTCCCTGGACGAGGTTGATCGGCAGGTCATCGAACACTGCACCCACCTCGACGTCCTCACAACAATCGCAAGATCGGCGGAACGCTCCAGGATCGCGGAGCAGTTCGGTCGTCGCTCAATCCGGCCAGTAGCGCCGCAAAACTAGAGGGGGTGCTGGCGTCAGCCTCGTCGCGGTTGACTGCAGCCGGGGTGCTCGATCGAGGAAAGCCAGCGCCGCGGCGCGCCCGGCCCGATCAGCGCGTCGCTTTGCCACCATGGTTCAAGCCACCCCCACGTCCCCCTCCTGCGGAGCGCAACCAATGACAGGCTGGCTCACCCCCACACCGGCGGGCGATCAAGTGCTCCTCCGGCCACCAACTGTCGGCGACGAGCCAGCCCTCATCGAGATGGCGACCGACCCGGAGGTGCGCCGTTACATCGGCGGGCCTGTAGACCGGGACATCGCTGCTGATAGAGCCGCCCGGAAGGTCACCGCCCCGGTCTGGGGGCAGTTCGTCATCGTCGATCGGGTCTCCGGCGAGGTGGTTGGCAGCGGCAGTCTGGCCCGTAAACGAGGCCCCTGGGAGATCTCTTACCAACTCCGCCGCGCCTACTGGGGTAGAGGTCTGGCCAACCGTCCGATATTGCATCAGGCGAGCTCTACGCTGGCAGATCAAGGCAGTGACCGGTGCAGTCACGGATGTGAAATTAAAGCTACCGTCTACGGCTTAACCTGCACACCTTTTCATGACCTCCCGTTTGATGCATGATTCCTGCATCAAACGGGAGGAGCGGCGGTGCGCTCAAAGGGTTCGGACCTGGCGGGGTCGGCTCATCTGGAACTGGTCGGCGGCGTGCGGCACCTTCATCCCGAGGACGCCATGGTCGCCGCCATGTTGAGCGGGTGGCGATCGCAGCAACTGGCCAGGAACCTCAATCATGCGACGATCCATGACCGCCTCCGGATCGTTCGTCATTTCCAGGCGTTCACCGCCGAATATCCCTGGCATTGGTCGGCAGGGCATATGGACGAGTGGTCGGCTGCGCTGACCAGTGAGCGGAGCCTCGCACCGTCGACCGTGCGCAGCTATCAGGGCACTATGAGACTCTTCACGGAGTTCCTGGTGGACCGCCGGTACGGATGGGCACCGGCGTGCGAGGAAGCGTTCGGCACGCACCCGGTCGCCATCTGCCACGAGTGGAACACGATTCCTCACCTGCAGGACTACGAAGGCCGTCCCGAAGCCCGCCCTTTCAGCCGCGAGGAACTCCAACGCTTCCTCGACTACGCCGACGACCAGGTAGAACGGGCGCTGCGCTCGGGACGCAAGGGTGCTCTCGCAGCGTATCGAGACGCCACCATCTTCAAGGTCATCTACGGCTGGGGTCTGCGACGGACTGAGACGGCCAAGCTCGACGTGCTGGACTTCGGACGTAACCCGAAGGCGCATCGCTTTGGCCGGTACGGCACGTTGCTGGTGCGCTTCGGTAAGGCGAAGCGAGGCCAGCAGCCGCGCCGACGCAACGTGTTGTCGGTGATGGGCTGGGCGGTCGAAGCCGTTCAGGACTATGCGGAGAACGTGCGACCGAGGTTCGGGTTTCCCGACCATCCTGCGTTGTGGGTGACCGAGCGCGGTGGCCGAGTCCGCGCCACGCAGATCAACGATCGCTTCGCGGAGTATCGCGACGCTCTCGGGCTGCCCAAGGCCCTCGTTCCGCGCTCGCTGCGGCACTCGTACGTGACCCACCTGACCGAAGACGGGGTGGACCGACGCTTCATCCAGCAACAGGTCGGCCATGACAACGACAGCTCGACGGCGGTCTACACCCATGTCAGCGACGACTTCATGAACTCCGCCCTACAGTCTGCTCTGGCGCCTGCCTTCAGGCGCCAGCGGCAGGGAGAGGACCGAACCGATGAACGCGAAGCTTGATTACCTGTGGAACCTGCGCACGGTGATGGCGGACCGGGGAATGTTCTCCACCAGCGACCTCATCCCGCTGCTCGCCGAACGGGGAATCGCGCTGTCCTCCAGCCAGGTCTACCGGCTGGTGACGGAACGGCCGGAGCGCCTGAGCCTGAAGATCCTCATGGCCTTGCTCGACATTCTGGACTGCCGGATGGATGACTTGATTGAGCCTGTCGCCGCCGCGACCGGCAGGACGGCGTCACGCAAGGCCGCGGTCGGGCAGAACGCACCCGAGACGGGGCTGGGCGATTTGCGGCCCAAGCGGGCTAGGATCACTCCGCCGTGATGCCGGCGGCGGGAGAGTCGGTCACTGACCCCTTGGACGCGATTGTCGAGCGGATCTGTGCGGTGGAGACCTTTCTCCCCGGCGATCAGGTCCGGCAGATCGTCGCGCGTACCGTCCGTGGACCGGTCATCCGGCGGCGTGTGGCGCAGGAGCTGAGAGGGAACCCGCAGGTCCTGACCAGTGGCGAGTCGCCGTCGGTGTTGGCGGTGGGCCGGCTGCTGGCCGCATTGAGAAAGGCCGGGGCGCGGGGTGTGTCGGCTCCCCGCTGCTGTGGCTGCGGGAAGGAACTGCGAACGTTGTGTAGCCGCCGCGGCGGCTTTTGGTGTTGTCGTAGCTGTCATCGGCCGCCGGAGGTCTGCGTGGGCTGTGGCCGCACCCGGGTGGTGAACAAGCGGGACCGGCAGGGCCAGCCGCTGTGTCAGAAGTGCCCCGACGACGGCTGCGATGAAGCCCAGCTGGTCGATCTGGTGGTCGAGTTGGAGCCGGCCATGACCGTCGAGGTGGTTGCGGGCATCCTGCAGCAGGTCGCTGTCCGGGCCGTGCTGCGGCGCCGGATGACCCGAGACGTGCTCGAGCGTCCTGGCCTGTTGACCGGCGACGGCGCTGAAGCACCGGAGCCGAGGCTCCTGCGTTTCATTGAACGGCTGACCGCCGCGGGGGCGACGACGGTGGCTTTGCCGCGGTGCCCCCGGTGCGGCGAGCAGCGGAAAGTTGATCTGAAAATCGACGGCAGGCGAGTCTGCCAGCCTTGCTTCAAGCAAGCAAAAGCTCAGCCGTGCAGCCGGTGCGGTATCCGCCGGCCCCGAACCTGGCGGGACGAGTCCGGTCTGCTGGTCTGTTCAAACTGTATGCGACGTGACCCGATGGTGCGCGAACGCTGCACGGTGTGCGGCAATCTCCGGCAAGCCTCCGTCCGCCACGAGGACGGCCGACCGGTGTGTGGGTCCTGCAGGCCACGACAGCACGGCACCTGCTCGATCTGCGGGCGCCACAAGGAGGTCGAGATCGGGCAGGTCAGCGGCCTGCCTTGGTGCAAGACGTGTGTTCGACTGTGGAAACGTTGCAGCCGCTGTCGAACGGTCGCGCCCGTGCGGGCCGGTACCCTCGCCCAGCCGTTGTGCGCCCGCTGCCTGGAGCCCGATCCCGCCCGCTGGAGGTCGTGCCATCGCTGCGGCACCGGTTGGCAACTCACCACGGTCGCCTGCCAGCGGTGTCAGCTCGCCCTCCACCTGGAGGAACTCCTTACTGTCGACGGCGCACGGCTGCGGCCGGAACTGCTTGTCCTGCAAACCGCGCTGACTAGCGTTGAACGCCCCGATACCGCGCTGCTCTGGCTCGGCAAGCGGCAGGTCCATGCGATCCTGGCCCGGCTGCGTGACCGGATCGGACCGCTCGGGCATGACGTCCTTGATGAGCTGCCGCCCAGCCCGACGCTCGCGCACATCCGCAGCGTCCTGGTGGCAGCGGGAACACTGCCGCACCGCGACGAGCGTTCGGTGGCCCTGGAACGGTTGGCCCGCGAGGCCGTCAACGCGCGGCCCGATCCCGCCGAGCGCCGGATCCTGCACGGCTACGCGCACTGGCGTCTGCTGCGACGGCTGCGCCAGCGACTCAGGCCGGACGAGGCCATCACTCACCAGCAGTATCTCAACGTTCGCCGGCTCATCGTCGCGGCCGTTGCCTTCCTCGACCGGCTACCACAACGGCAGCGCACGATGGCAACCTGCACCCAGGGCGACGTCGATGCCATCCTGCTGCTGCCGGGCATCCACGCCAAGAACGCGAGTGCCTTCATCCGCTGGGCGGTCGCCCAGCGCCATGCCTCGGGCATCGTCGTGCCGACGTTCGCCTGGACAGGCCCTAACGGGCCGTTCGACGAGAACCAACGGTGGGCCACCGCTCGCCGGCTCCTGCACGACGACAGTGTGTCCGATGCCGACCGCGTAGCCGGCCTGATCATCCTGCTCTACGCCCAGCAGATGACAGCGGTGATCCGGCTGCAGGCCAGCCAAGTCAGCGACGAAGACGGCAGGATCCTGCTACGCCTGGGCACCTCGCCGATCCAGCTAGCGCCTCCGCTCGACCAGATCATGAGGGACCTCCTGGCCGGCCGTCGAGGCCGTTCCGTGCTCGGCGCACCCGGGGAGTCCCCGTGGCTGTTCCCTGGAAACCGTCCTGGCCAGCACATCGGCGAATCCGGCATGCGCAAGCGCTTGACCAAGATCGGTGTTCAACCCCGAGCCGGTCGCAATGCCGCGTTGTTCGCGCTTGCCACCGAGCTTCCCGCGGCCGTTCTCTCCCGCAAGCTTGGGTTGTCGATCGATGTCTCCGCCTACTGGCAGCGGCTCTCAGCCGGCGACTGGATGGGCTACGCCGCTGACATCAGCGACAGGCCCAGCCCAACGACTACACGCTCGTAGCGCCTCGAAGCGAGATGCAATGTCCCAGCTGGTCCTACGGCAGGCCCGGTGCAGAGGTAAAGCACGGCCCGGGCAGTGACGGGGGATGCCGAGCCGGAGACGGAGGGCTTCTCCGTCAGGCAGGGCTGTATAGGCGGGCGCCGAGGCAGCCGCCGAGGAGCCCGCTGGCGCCGCAAAGTAGACGGAGTTATCAGTGCGGGGCGACGGCACGAGCGCCTGAGCGGAGGTGATGCTGCCGGGGTGTTCTTGCCTCTGTGGCGAGGAAGACTCCCGCCACCCTTGCGGTATACCCCTGGGGGGTATAGTTTCGGCGCTGGAGGTGGTCGACATGCCGACCCACAGTGACCACGGAAACGCCATCCACGACACTCGCGGCCACGGTCATGAACACCACGCGGCCGCGGCGACGTTGCACCACGCCCGCGCGCAGGGGCATTCCGGTCAGACGACACCGGCGCATGACCACCACGCTCGCGGGCCCAGCGCCGCACCCCACGGCGGTCACGGCCAGCAGGGTCACGACAAGCACGCCGGTCATGATCCGGAGGTGTTTCGCCGTAAGTTCTGGCTCAGCCTCGCGTTGACGATCCCGATCGTCGCGACCAGCCACATGATCATGGGCTGGTTCGGCTACACCCTCGACTTCCCCGGCATGTCCTGGATCGGCCCGATCCTGGGCACCGCGGTGTTCCTCTACGGCGGTTGGCCATTCCTGGCCGGCGCGGTCAGCGAGATCCGGGACCGGGCGCCCGGCATGATGCTGCTGATCTCGATGGCCATCACGGTGGCTTACACGGCGTCGCTGGCCACCAGCTTCGGGCTGTTCGATTTGGACTTCTGGTGGGAGCTGGCGGCGCTGGTGACCATCATGCTGCTCGGGCACTGGCAGGAGATGAAAGCGATCGGCCAGGCCCAGGGCGCGCTCGCAGCCTTGGCGGCGCTGCTGCCCGACGACGCCGCACGCCTCACCGGCACCGGCGGTGTCGAACGGGTGCCGGTCGCCGACCTGGCCGTCGGGGACACCGTGCTGGTGCGCTCCGGTGCCCGGGTGCCGGCTGACGGGCGGATCGTCGACGGTACGGCCGAACTCGACGAGTCCATGATCACCGGCGAGTCGCGGCCCGTGTCGCGTGGCGAAGGCGACCGGGTGGTGGCCGGAACGGTAGCGACCGACTCGGCGATCCGGGTCCGGGTGGAGGCGGTGGGTGACAACACCACCCTGGCCGGCATCAGCCGGCTGGTGGCGCAGGCCCAGGCAGCCGGCGGCCGAGCTCAGGTGCTGGCGGACCGGTTCGCGGCGATGTTGTTCTACATCGCCACCGCGGCCGCGGCGCTGACCTTCGCCGTCTGGTGGCTGCTCGGCGACCTGGACCAGGCCGTCGTCCGGACCGTGACGGTGCTGGTGATCGCCTGCCCTCACGCTCTTGGCCTGGCGATTCCGCTGGTGATCGCCCTGTCTACGGCGTTGTCGGCCAAGGCCGGCATCCTGGTCAAGGACCGGCTGGCGCTCGAGCGGATGCGCACCATCGACGCGGTGCTGTTCGACAAGACCGGCACGCTGACCAAGGGCGCCCACACCGTCACCGCCGTGGCAGCAGCCGACGGCTTCGCTGAGGAGAAGGTGCTGCGCGTTGCCGGTGCGGTCGAGGCCGACAGTGAGCACCCGCTGGCGCGGGCCCTCGCCGCCGTCGCCCACGACCGCGGGCTGCACGCCAACGCGACCGGCTTCCGGTCACTGACCGGCCGCGGCGTTCAGGCCGTCGTTGACGGCCGCACGTACGCCGTCGGCGGGCCCGCCCTGCTGCGTGAACTCGGCGCGAGCGTGCCGGGGGAACTCGCGCCGTGGGCGCAGCAGCAGTCCCAGCGGGGTGCGGCGGTGCTGCACCTGCTGCGCCTCGACACCGATGCCACCGCGCGGGTGATCGGCGGGTTCGCGTTGGAGGACGAAATCCGGCCCGAGGCCCGCCAGGCCATCCAGCAGCTCCGCGATGCCGGCATCAGCAAGATTGTCATGATCACCGGGGACGCCCGGCCGGTGGCGGAGGCGGTCGCCGCCGACCTCGGGTTCCGCGCCGGGGTGGACGAGGTGTTCGCCGAGGTGCTGCCCGCCGACAAGGACCGCGCGGTCGCCGATCTACAGGCCCGCGGCTTGCGGGTAGCGATGGTTGGTGACGGCGTCAACGACGCTCCGGCGCTGGCCCGCGCCGACGTCGGTCTGGCCATCGGCGCGGGCACCGACGTCGCGATCGAATCGGCCGGAGTGGTGCTGGCCTCGTCGGACCCGCGAGCGGTCACCGGCGTGATCCGGCTGTCGCGAGCCTCCTACCGCAAGATGATCCAGAACCTGGTCTGGGCAGCCGGGTACAACGTCATCGCGATCCCTCTCGCCGCCGGGATACTGGCGTGGGCCGGCATCACGTTGAGCCCCGCGATCGGAGCGGTCTTGATGAGCGTGTCGACGATCGTGGTCGCGGCGAATGCCCAGCTACTCCGCCGGGTTCGTCTGACCCCGGTCGAGTAATAGCTCGGCGCCGCTGATCGCGAGGCCCGGCCTGCCGCCCGAGCGCGGCGGGGTGTCGGGCCTCGCGGTCGCCCGAGGACCGGCGGGTGCTGTTGCAACGGCGGCGGTGGATCAGCTTCTGTGCCATGGCTGCCGACTGGGTGTACCTCATCACTGAGGGTGCCAAGGCGGTCCGGAGCCGTTCAGCCGGCTGGGGGCAGCAGACCGGTGAGGGTGACGTCGACGAGCCGGTCGCGGGCCGCGGGTGAGGGTGATGCGGCTGCCGCAGTGAGTGCGTGAAGGCAATAGCTGGCCAGTTCGGCGGGCGGTACGTCGGTGCGGGCCATCCCGGCGTCCGCCGCCACTGTGATGACCTCGGTGAGCAGGTCGTGCACATGACGCTGCGCGTGGTGCAGGTGCGGTGCCTGGTGCAACGCCAACGCGGTCTGCACGGCTGACGTACCCTCGACGCCGGTGTGCGGGGTGCTGTGGCCGGCGCTGGACAGGCCGGCGTAGGCGCTCAACGCCGTGCGGAGGCGTTCCGCCGGGTCGGTGCATTCGGCTATCGCGGCATTGAGCTGGCACAGGTGGTCGCTGACCTGGCGTTCATGCCAAGCGAGCACGATCGCCTCGACGTCTTTGAAGTATTTGTACAGCGTGGCGCGGCCGATGCCGGTGTGCTGGGCGATCTGGGACATCGTGACGGCCAGGCCGTGTTCGGCGATCAGCGCTGCCGTGCTGTCCAGGATGGCGGTGTGCACGGTGCGCCGGTGCTCTTCGACGGTGGTGTTCCACAACTTCGGCACTCTCCGATCATACGGATCGTCCGCACTTCGTCATAACGTCTTGCGTATAGACACCCTGTATCGCAAAATCGGGCTGTGGTCTTCTAACTGAGGAGGGTGCCGTGAGCGAGCAATTCGATGAGGGTGCGCGTGGACGGCAGGGTCCGGGCGGGCCGGGGGTACCGCGCTGGGTGAAGATCTTCGCGATCGCGGCAGCGGTCCTGGTGGCCCTTGTCGTGGTGCTGTTGTTGTCCGGGCACGGCCCCGGCCGTCACGCGCAGGCGGCGAGTTCCTTCAGCGTCCTATGGTGAAACCGGCGGTGCGCCGGGGGCTGCTGGTGGTGCACATCGCCGCGTCGGTGGGTTGGATCGGCGCGATCGCGGCCTCGCTCGCTCTGGCCGTGGTCGCGTTCGTCACCACCGACCCCGCGGTAGCGGGTGCGGTGTACCGGGTGCTGGAGCCGCTGGCCTGGGCGGCACTGGTGCCGTTCAGCTTCGCCGCCCTGGTCACCGGCGTGATCCAGTCATTGGTGTCACCGTGGGGACTGATCCGCCACTACTGGGTGCTGTTCAAGCTGGTCCTCAACGTGTTCGCTGTCGCGGTGCTGCTGCTCTACATGCAGACCCTCGCCGGGTTTGCGCGCGCGGCGGCCGGCGGTGGCGCTGCGGTGCCGTCGTTGTCGCCGGTCGTGCATGCCGCGGCGGCGATCGTGTTGCTGCTGATCGCGCTCGTGTTGTCGGTCTTCAAGCCGCGCGGCCTTACTACCTGGGGGTACCGGCGACAAGTCGAGCCGGCCCGCCGCTCGCGCTGACTCCTGCCCGCCCGTAGTGCACGCCCTGTGTCGACGCGGATCCGCCCGCGCGGCGGCCGGCGCTGCAGGTGCACCACGTTTGCTCCCGCCGATCGGCGCAACCGGGGGTCGAGGCGTCCGATCTGCTGAGGGTCGATGTTCGCTGACCGCAGGAGTTGTTGATGGCCGCAACCGGCGTCGTGGCAGTGCTTGCCAGCATGGCCGCGGTGGTGGGACTCGCGAGCGCGGCGGTCGCCGTCGATGCGGCCGGCATGCTCGGCAGCGCATCGCCGGCCGTCACGGCACCGTCGGCGAGCGCGTCGGCCACGGCGGGCACGCCGTTCATCAAGGTCGTCACCGGGCAGCCGACGCAGGCACCGGCACGGCAGGCAGCGCAGGCTTCCGACGCCACGAAGCCGGCGAAGGCCCCTGTCGCCCCGTGTGCGACCGGACGCTGGCAGCGCGACATCGAGGAGAACCTGGACATCCTCGACGGGTACGGAGCGGTGACCGTCGACGGCCGGCAAACACCGGGCGACTGCGCCACCATCAGCTCCTTCCAGCGGCGCTTCGGCATCGAACCCGCCCACGGACAGGCCGACGCCACGACCGCCGACGTGGCCGAGCGGATCGTCGCGAGCTCGACACCCGAACGGCGACGCGCATGCGGCGCCACGACGAAGGTCACCGCCTGCGTGGACCTGAGCCTGCAGACAGTGTGGGTCATGCGGGGCACCGAGATGGTGCTCGGCCCGACCGTCATCCGGTCCGGGTTCCGCGGTCACGCCACCCCGGCCGGCACCTACCGAATCAACAAACGGGCGACGCAGGAGTGGTCGGACCCGTACGAGGTGTGGCTGCCGTACTGGCAGCGGTTCGTCGGCGGGATCGGCTTCCACGAGACCACGACCTACCTGCACGACGCCCAGCGAGGCTCGCACGGCTGCATCAACCTGCTGCACCGCGACGCCGTCGACATGTTCGACCAACTGCACATGGGCGCCACGGTCCGGACCTTCGGCCGCCGGCCCGGCACCTGATCCTGTACTCGGCGAGGGCGGGGCAAGGGGCCTGGTCGTCGCCGGGCCGGGCCGGGCGCGCTAGCGTGGAGCGGTGAATGCCGCAGCCAGTGCTCGAGCCGGGTCGTTGACCCGGTGGGTGTTGCTGGTCTGCACGCTGGCCGGGCTCGCCGCGATGCACACCATCGGGCACACCGGCCCCGGCGGCGGCATGCATGCGGCTGCCGCCCCGAGCGCTGCCGTGGGCATGCTCGGCATGACCGAGGCGACCTCGGCGATCAGTGCGGCAGCGCCGTGCCTGGACGGTCACTGCGACGACCACGGCGCGATGGACTCCTTCAGCGTCTGCATGGCCGTGCTGCAGGGTTTGGCCGTCGCGGTGCTGCTGGCACTGCTGCTGCTGAGCGTGCTCGGTGGTCTGGGCCGGTTGTGGCCGCGGGAGCGGACGGCCACCGGGGTGCCACGGGCGCCGCCGGTCCGCAGGACGGGTTTGACGATCGCCGCGATTTCGGTGCTGCGCATATAGGCCACCGTGTCGCTCCGCGCGGCCGACCGGCCGGGCGGTACTGGTGCACGTCTTCGTCAATCCCGTACCCCTTTGTGAAAGGCCTTTCCGCGATGATGCGTTCTTCTTCGCTGCCCTCGTCCGGGCTGCGCCGTGGCCTGCTGGCCGGCGCAGCCGTCACCACCGCGCTGCTGCTTTCCGCCTGCGGCGGCGGTGACCACGAGACTGCCGCCGACACCGGCATGAACCACGGCGCCGCCCCCGCTGCCACTACTTCTGCCGTCGCGTCGGCGGGTGCGACGTTCAACGACGCCGACGTGATGTTCGCCCAGATGATGATCCCGCACCACCAGGAAGCGGTGGAGATGGCGGCCATGGCCGACGGCCGCGCCGCCAGCGCCCAGGTCAAGGACCTGGCCGGCAAGATCAAGGCCGCTCAGCAGCCGGAGATCGACACCATGACCGGGTGGCTGACCGCCTGGGGCAAGGCGCCGATGCCCGACATGAGCGGCGGCATGGACCACGGTGGTGGGATGCCGGGCGCCATGTCGGAGTCCGACATGGCCGCCCTGCACGACGCCAAGGGCGCAGCGTTCGACAAGCAGTTCCTCACCCTGATGGTCAAGCACCATGAGGGCGCTATCGAGATGGCCCAGGAACAGGTGGGCAAGGGCTCCAACCCGGAAGCCAAGGCCCTCGCCGCGAAGATCGTCACCGATCAGCAGACGGAGATCGCCACGATGAAGCAGATCCTGGCAGGTCTGTAAGCCGACAGGGTGCGGCCGGGCGCGCCATCGCGTCCGGCCGCACCCAGGGCTCGCCCCGGTTAGTCACCCGATGGCGTTGACATCGGAGCCCAATACTCGAGCCAGCGCGCTGAGCGCTGGACCGCACTGGCGTCGCCGACCGGGACAGCGGCGACGATGTTGGTTATCGCTGATGAGGACGTGTCCCGGCGACTACGCGTTCGCATGCCGGCGCGGCGAGCCATCCTCAGGCAGCCGGCGCGACCGGCCCGGCGACAGTGCCGCGCAAGCAGGGGCCGCCGCTGAGTGCGCGAGGTAGCGGCTGCGTCCCTCTATCCGGCTATCCGGACGCCGCGATGTCTGTTGCTGTGGCAGCCGCGTCGCCCGGGGGCCGCGGCTGACAATCGTGTCATCCTGGCGACGCCAGCGTTACTAATGCGAACAAATACGGGTGATTCTTTTAAAGCTGGGCGAGTCACCAGAAAAGCGCTACAGTCGGCGACGCTATCCGGATGAGGCCGTCGGACCGGAAGGTCACTGATGCATCGACCGTTCATGCGAGTCGCCGTAGTGCTGGCTCTGCTGGTCTGTGCCCTCACCGTGCATGGACATCACCGCGAGGGCTCCGGTCACGAGCCCGCTGCCGTGACGACCACCGTCGACGGCAGGCACGCCGGTGCCGTGTTCGACCTGACAGCCGTGTCCGAACTGACAGCCGTGTCGCCGGCAGCCGCTCACGGGCCGCACGAATCGCATGGTGACGCCTGCGGGGACGCATCGTCGGTGCACCGCCCGGCGGGCAGCGTGACCCCGCTGCTGGCCGCAGTGCCGGTCTCGCTTGCCGTCATTGCCGACGGCGATGCGGGCTGGATGGCACCACCGCCGGTTTGGCACGGACGAAGTTTGTTGCTTCTGGGATGTGTCAGCCGCACGTGACAGAGCCCGGTCCGCAGCCACAGCCCCCGCGTCTCTGACGCGGCCGGCCGGCGCTGACCGCCGCCTGCACCCTGTGAGTCTGCATCCGATCCGCGTCGGCCATAGCCGCGCGCCGCGGATGCGTCACCGGGAGCTGTCCCTGGCTGCTCGCTGCCGCCCCGGCCTGCTTCAGGCGCGGCCCGCGCGAGCGCCGTCACGTCGCGCAACAAGGGAAAACCCATCATGGCGAACATCGCTGTCACACGTCCTGCGCTGCCCACGCCCAGCCAGTTGATCTCCACCTCGACCTGTCACGAAGTCGACCAGCTCGTCGGCAACACCCCGGTGCTGTGGATCCCGGAGCTACGCCGCGGCTCCGGCCGCGGGTTCTGGGCGAAGCTGGAAGGCCACAACCCCGGCGGCATCAAGGACCGGCCGGGCCTGCACCTGGTCAGCCGGGCCCGAGAACGCGGCGACCTGGCCGACGGGGCACCCATCATCGAGTCCACCTCCGGCACCCTCGGGCTAGGGCTGGCACTGGCCGGGCAGGTGTACGGGCACCCGGTCACGCTGGTCACCGACACCGGCATGGAACCGCTCATGCGCAACCTGCTGGCCGCCTACGGGGCGATCGTCGACGTCGTCGAGCAGCCGCACCCCACCGGCGGCTGGCAGCAGGCCCGCCGCGACCGGGTGGCGCAGCTCGTGGCCGAGCATCCCGGCGCGTTCTGCCCGGACCAGTACCACAACCCCGACAACGTCGACGCCTACCAGGGCCTGGCCCTGGAGCTGGCCGCCCAGCTGGGCCGTATCGACGTGCTGGTGTGCAGCGTGGGAACCGGCGGCCACAGCGCCGGCGTGTCCCGGGTACTGCGCGAGTTCTTCCCGCACCTGCGCCTGGTCGGCGTCGACACGATCGGGTCCACGATCTTCGGCCAGCCCGCCCGCACGCGGGTGATGCGCGGGCTGGGCAGCAGCATCTACCCCAGCAACGTCGACTACACCGCGTTCGACGAGGTCCACTGGGTCGCCCCGAACGAGGCGGTCTGGGCGTGCCGCCGGCTGGCCGCCGACCGGTACGCCACCGGCGGCTGGAGCGTCGGCGCCGTCGCGCTGGTCTCCAGCTGGCTCGCCGACACCCTGCCCGATGACACCCGCATCGCCGCGGTCTTCCCCGACGGCCCGCACCGGTACGCCGAGACCGTGTACAGCGACGCCTACTGCCGCGAACGCGGCCTGCTGGACCGGCCGCCGACACAGCACCCGGACCGCATCGGCCACCCGCAGCAGGCCGAGGTGACCCGGTGGACCCGCTGCACCACGATCATCGACCCCACCACCGAGGTCCCGGCAAAGGGCAAGCCCGCATGAAAGCGACCCTCACCCAGATCGGCTCGTTCAACCGGCCGGTGCAGCTGCTGCTGGTCAACCAACTGACCATCAACATCGGCTTCTACATGCTGATGCCGTACTTGGCCGGCTACCTGAGCAACGAGCTGGCCTTGGCCGCGTGGACGGTCGGGCTGATCCTGGGCATGCGCAACCTGTCGCAGCAAGGCATGTTCCTGCTCGGCGGTAGCCTCGCCGACCGCATCGGCTACAAACCGATGATCCTGGCCGGGCTCGGCCTGCGGGTGATCGGGTTCGCCATGCTCGGCCTCGTCGAATCCCTGCCCGCCCTGCTGGTGGCCTCGGCCCTGACCGGACTGGCCGGGGCGTTGTTCAACCCGGCCGTGCGCGCCTACCTCGCCGCCGAGGCCGGCGAGCGCAAGGTCGAGGCGTTCGCCCTGTTAAACGTCTTCTACCAGGCCGGCATCCTGCTCGGGCCGCTGATCGGCCTGGCCCTGCTCGGGTTCGCGTTCCGCTGGGTGTGCCTGGTCGCCGCCGTCCTGTTCCTGTTCCTGCTCATCGCCCAGGCCCGGGCACTACCCGCTCGCCGCGGGGACCGCGACACCAGCCGGCCGCAGCAGAGCATGCTCGCCGACTGGCGCCAGATCGTGCGGCACCGGCCGTTCCTGCTGTTCTCCCTGGCCATGATCGGCTCATATGTGCTCAACTTCCAGGTCTACCTCGGCCTGCCCATCGAGGTACGCCGGGTCACCGGCGGCGAGACCGGCGTGGCGATCCTGTTCGCCGTCTCCGGGCTGCTCACCGTGGCCGGACAAGTACGCCTGACCGCCTGGGCCAAAACCCGCTGGACCTCCGCGCAGGCCATCAGCCGGGGCCTGCTGCTCATGGCCTGCGCGTTCGTGCCACTCGCGCTGGCCGCCGGCAGTGCATCATCCGAACCGCCACGAGGATGGTGGGCCTACACGCTCGCGCTGCTGCCGGTGCTGACCAGCACGGTCCTGCTGACGGTCGCCACCATGCTCGTCTACCCCTTCGAGATGGCCACCATCGTCGACCTCGCCGGCGAGCACACCGTCGGCACCTATTACGGCTTCTACAACACCCTCGCCGGCATCGGTATCGCCGCCGGCAACCTGCTCACCGGCCTGGCCCTCGACTTCGGGAACAGCCACAACATTCCCGCTCTGCCCTGGATCGCGCTCACCGTGACCGGCCTGTTCTGCGCCACGGCGATCACTGCACTCGACCGCCGTGGCCACCTGCACACCGGCAAGCACGCCGCTACCTCCAGCCGGGCGGCCACCGGCACCCGCCGCTGACCAGCCACTCAGCCCAGGCCGGTGCTCAGTCTGGTTGATCCCACCAGGGCATCCCTGAGGCCCTGGTGGGATCAGCGGGCCGTACCTGAGCGGTGACCGGTGCGACTTGCGTCACCGTGAACATCGCTATACCTGATCTTTGACATACCGAGAGACATGGTGTGTCACCCGTTGTTCTGACACGTACCCGCAATTGAAGGAGACCCACCTTGGCGACGTCCTCGACCGTCCTGTCGCACTCAGGGCAGGACCACGCCGAAGTCGCGCGCGGCGCGGGATCCGCTGGCAGCACCCAAGGGTCACCCGCGGTCCTCGGCCCATACCTGGGTTACATCGGATACTTCGTCGGTGCTGGCCTGATCAGCGGCTCCGTCGTCCACTACCCGCTGGACCCGGTCCGGTACGCCCTTATCGGCGCCGCCGGCGTGCTGCTCTTCCTGCTCGCCACCGTGCTCAACGAGTTTGTTCTGCCCCGCCAACTGCCCGCCGGCGGGCAGTTGGCGCGCATCGTGGGTGGTTCCCTGCTGCTGTCGATGGGCATCGGCATGCTCAGCGGCGGTATCCAGCACTTCACCGAGTTCCCGACCCGCAGCGCCGTCCTGGTCCCGGCCGGGCTGGTGGTGTCGTTCCTCGCCTACATCATGCGTAACGCCCCGCACCGCTGGAAGGCCATCGTCGGCCCCATCGGGCTCGGCATCGTGGTCACGGCCGTGCTGGCCTTCGCCGGCTTGAACTACCTCGCGACGCACAGCACCGCCGCCGAGCACGGCCACGGTGAAACTGCCACCACCACCGACGAGCACCACGACTAAACCCCTCGCCCCGGTGGCGGCAACACCCTGCTCCCGCTGATGCCGAACGCCGGTTCCATGCTCGGAATCTGCCGCCCGATGGTGCGACCCCCGGGGCCCGACCGGCCCCGGGCCGCCGGCCGCGGCTCAGTGGGGGCGCGATGCCTGCTGTGGTGAAGCAGGCCCGGCAGATGTCGACCTGAAGCACTCCGGGCCGCCCGTCACCTGACTTGACCTGGCGTCATGGGCATCGTTTACGGCGAACGGCATCCCCCTTGAGGGAAGGCCGTTCGCCGTAGACGAGCACATCAACAAAGGTGGGGGCTGTGTCGGGAACCGGCCCAGCCAGTGTGGCGACGAGGAGTCACGTCTTCGCCGAGGCCGGGCGGACCATGCTCGGTCAGCGGCGCAGGACGCCACAGGCGGCCGGGTTGGTGGCCTCGGCGGGCAGCTTGGGGTCGAGGTCGCTCTTGCCGGCGCTGAAGTCGTAGACGCCGTTGTGGTTGTGGTCGACGCCGTGCACCACGACGACGGCGTCGCCGTCGCGGATGCCCTGCGCGACGCTCTTGTCAGTCCGGATGTCGTGCCGGTGGTAGTGGATCTTGCCCTTGGGGGCGGTCTTGAACCGGTCGATGGCCAGCGCGCTCGCCGGGCTGGTGTCGCCCTTGGTGGTCAGCGACACCGCGACCGGGCCGTAGGCGGGAACGCCTTCCAGCGTGGTCAGGCGGCGGTCCTTGTTGGTGTCGTCGCGCAGCGTCGGGCATTCGTTGCGGGCCTGCTCGCCGTAGTGGATGTGCACGGCGTGCGGCGCCTTACGCAGCAGCCCGGACGCATCCATGGTCACGTTGAGTTTGTTGCCCTTAACCGTCACATGAGCCTTGCCCGAGACACCCGACTTGTTGAGCTGACGAAGCTTGGCGTGGGTGTGCACCGTCTTGGCGCCGTTGTAGGAAGCGCTCGCACCCGTGTCGGCACCGGCCGAGGCATTGGCGGGTGCGGCGCCGATGAGCGCGCTACCGAGCATGGCGGCGGCAGCGGTGGCGGCGAAAAGCCGACGACTGTTCATCGTTCTCTCCCTCGACGTGCGGTGGTGCTGACGAACAGGGATTCGACGCCGCGCCAGCCACGGATGGGCCCCTACTCGAATCTTTTTCCAGGTCAGCCACGAGGGCATGGGAAAACACGTGATCGGGTCGCGCCTTCAGCGGGCAGCGATCCTCGCCCTGATCGCCGTCGCGCGCATGACGAGGGCCTATCTGTGGCTGGCGACCCACAGCAGCCATCCGGGCACGTCGCCAACGCGGTGAACAACCTCGTGACGGCCGGCACCACCATCCGACTGGTACCCCAGGGGGGTATGGGTATAGTGTCTGGGTGAGGGCGGCACAGCGCCCCCCGCCTGTTCGTGAAGGAGATCGTCATGGCGACCGAGAAGATTTACACCGTGACCGGCATGACCTGCTCGCACTGCGTCAACTCCGTCGACGCCGAACTGCGGCAGCTCCCCGGTGTGACCGACGTGAAGGTCGACTTGGCCTCCGGCGCGGTCACCGTCATCAGCGACGCGCCCCTCGACGAGACCGCGGTGGCCGCGGCCGTCGACGAGGCCGGCTACGAACTCGCGAGGTAGTCATGAACACCCCTGTCAAGCTGGGTGCCTTCGGTGTAGGGCTGGCGGTCGTCTTCACCGCCGCCCTCGGCCTCGGCCGCATCGTCGGCCCCACCGCGGCGCCCGCCGCCACCACCGCCGCCCACAACCAGCATGGTGAGCCCACCGCCGCTGCCGCCGGTGCTGTCGCGGCAGCGGTGCCGGCCGGGCTGCAGGTCACCCAGGACGGTTACCGGCTCCAGCCGATCAGCCCCACCCTGGCCGTCGGCGACGCCACGCCGTTCACGTTCCGCATCCTCGGGCCCGACGACCGGCCGGTCACCGACTACACCACCAGCCACGACAAGGACCTGCACCTGATCGTGGTCCGCCGGGACCTGTCCGGTTTCCAGCACGTGCACCCCGAGCTGGCGGGCGACGGCACCTGGTCGATCCCGCTCGCCGTCGCCGCACCCGGGCAGTACCGGGTCTTCGCCGACTTCCAGCCCGCCGGGCGCACCGACGGGCTCACCCTCGGCGCCGACGTCCCGGCACCGGGTGACTACCAGCCCCGTCCGCTGCCCGCGGCCGAACGCAGCACGACCGTCGACGGCTACACCGTCACCCTCACCGGGGACCTGGTCCCGGGCGGCTCCTCGCGGCTGGCCCTGTCGGTGAGCAAGGACGGAGCACCGGTCACCGACCTGCAGCCCTACCTCGGCGCCTACGGCCACCTCGTGGCGCTGCGCGACGCCGACCTGGCCTACCTGCACGTGCACCCCGACGGTGCGCCCGGCGACGGCACGACCGCGGCCGGACCCGACATCGTCTTCCACGCCGACGTCCCGTCGACCGGCGCCTACCGGCTCTACCTGGACTTTAAGCACGGCGACACGGTGCGCACCGCCGAGTTCACCGCGACCGCCGGCAGCGTTGTGCCGCAGACCGGCGCACCCGCGGCCAGTCCGGCCCCGGCCACCCCGTCACCGGCACCGTCCGGGTCGGGGCACGGCGCCGACGGCCACACCCACGGTTAGGAGAAGCACTCATGGCGATCACGCGGCCGCTCCCGGTGGCCCCGAACCAGATCGAACTGTCGATCGGCGGCATGACCTGCGCCTCCTGCGCGTCGCGGATCGAGAAGAAACTCAACCGCATGGAGGGCGTCACCGCCACCGTCAACTACGCCACCGAGAAGGCATTCGTCACCGTCGACGGCGAGATCGAGGCAGCCGACCTGATCGCCACGGTGGAGAAGACCGGCTACACCGCCGCCCTGCCGCCGCCCCCGGCGTCCGCCGACAACCCGCACGAGCCGGAGCCGGTCGACGAACTGCGCTCGCTGCGGACCCGGCTGTTCACCGCGATCGCGCTCAGCGTCCCGGTCATCGTCCTCGCCATGGTGCCGGCCTGGCAGTTCACCTACTGGCAGTGGGCGTCGCTCACTTTGGCCGCACCGGTCGTCGTCTACGGCGGCCTGCCGTTCCACAAGGCCGCCTGGACCAACCTGCGCCACGGCGCGGCGACCATGGACACCCTGGTCTCGCTGGGCACCCTGGCCGCGTTCGGCTGGTCGCTGTGGACGCTGTTCTTCGGCACCGCAGGCGAGCCGGGAATGACCCACCCGTTCAGCCTCGCCATCGGCGGCAACGGGATGGACGCCATCTACCTGGAGGCCGCCGCCGGGGTGACCATGTTCATCCTGGCCGGCCGCTACTTCGAGGCCCGCTCCAAACGACGCGCCGGCGCCGCGCTGCGCGCGCTGCTGGAGATGGGGGCCAAGGACGTCACCGTCCTGCGAGCCGGCGCGGAGGTCAAGATTCCGGTCGCTCAGCTGGCCGAAGGCGACCGGTTCCTGGCCCGGCCGGGCGAGAAGATCGCCACCGACGGTGTCATCGAGGACGGCACCTCCGCCGTGGATGCGAGCATGCTCACCGGCGAGTCCGTGCCCGTCGAAGTCGGCCCCGGCGACACCGTGGTCGGGGCCACCGTCAACGCCGGCGGCCGGCTGATCGTGCGGGCCACCCGCGTCGGCGCGGACACCCAGCTGGCGCAGATGGCGAAACTGGTCGAGCAGGCCCAGACCGGCAAGGCCGCCGCGCAGCGGCTCGCCGACCGGATCTCCGGGGTGTTCGTGCCGATCGTCATCACCCTCGCCGTGGCGACGCTCGGCTGGTGGATCGGCACCGGCAACGGCCTCACGGCCGCGTTCACCGCCGCCGTCGCCGTACTGATCATCGCCTGCCCGTGCGCGCTCGGCCTGGCCACCCCAACCGCGCTGCTGGTCGGCACCGGCCGCGGCGCCCAACTCGGCATCCTCATCAAAGGCCCCGAGGTACTGGAGTCGACGCGCCGGGTGGACACGATCGTGCTGGACAAGACCGGCACCGTCACCACCGGCCGGATGACCCTGGTCGCCGCTCTCGCCGTCGAGGGCCAGGACGACGGTGAGCTGCTCACCCGGGTCGCCGCTGTCGAGGCCGCCTCCGAGCACCCGATCGCCCAAGCCATCGCCAAGGCCGGCGCCGAACGTGCGCCGCTGCCGGGGGTGACCGGGTTCACGAACCTGGAAGGGCTCGGCGTCACCGGCACCGTCGACGGCCACCAGGTGCTCGTCGGCCGCCCGCAACTGCTGCGCGAGCACGGCTACACCCTGCCCGCCGACATCGAGCAGGCACTGACGGCGGCCCAGCAGGCCGGGCAGACCGCGGTCGTCGCCGGCTGGGACGGCCACGTCCGGGGGATCCTCGCCGTCGCGGACGCCATCAAAGCGACCAGCCGCGAGGCGATCACCGCCCTGCGCGGTCTCGGGCTGACGCCGATCCTGCTCACCGGCGACAACGAGACCGTCGCCCGGGCGGTCGCCGCCGAGGTCGGTATCGACGAGGTGATCGCCGACGTGCTGCCGGCCGGCAAGGTCGACGTCGTCAAACGGCTACAGGATCAGGGCAAGGTCGTCGCGATGGCCGGCGACGGCGTCAACGACGCCGCCGCGCTCGCCCAGGCCGACCTGGGCCTGGCCATGGGCACCGGCACCGACGTCGCCATCGAAGCCTCCGACCTGACCTTGGTACGCGGTGACCTGCTCGCCGCCGCCGACGCGATCCGGCTGTCACGGCAAACGCTGCGCATCATCAAGAGCAACCTGTTCTGGGCGTTCGCCTACAACGTCGCCGCCCTGCCGCTGGCCGCGGCCGGGCTGCTCAACCCGATGATCGCCGGAGCGGCGATGGCGTTCAGCTCGGTGTTCGTCGTCGGCAACAGCCTGCGGCTGCGCCGCTTCACCAGCATCACCGCCCGGTAACCTGACGGCCGTGCGTTGCCCTGCCCACCTGCCCGTCGGCAGGGCAACGCCGCCACCGGAGACAACACGTACCTGCGGCAGAAGCCAGCAGGGTGCGGGTCAGGACTTGACGAGACGGGCGATCGCGGCGGTCGCTTCCTTGATCTTCTCGTCGGCGTTGCCGTCAGCGGCCGCCTGCATCACACAGTGCCGCAGATGATCCTCCAGCAGGCCCACCGCCACCGCCTGCAACGCCTTGTTCGCCGCCGAGATCTGCGTGAGCACGTCGATGCAGTACGTGTCCTCGTCCACCATCCGCGCGATTCCGCGAACTTGACCCTCGACGCGTTTGAGCCGCGCCAGCAGCGCCTGCTTCTCAGCGGAATACCCGTGCGGCCCGGTCGGCGTCGCCTCACTCATGCCCGCCAAGATACCCCACACCGGTATCCGCCGACCTCGGCGGCGAGGCCGGCGAAGACGCACCCGTACGCACCCGAGCGCAGCTGCCGGCCACGAGCCGGTCATGTCGTAACCTGACCGGTGTGAACCGCCGCCGGCCCGCCATCCGCACCCGAGTGCTGCGCTGGCTGCTGGTCATGGCCGTGCTGGCCGGCGCGGGAATCCTGCAAGCCGGCCACTGCCTCCCGCACACCGCCCCGATGGCCACCGCGATGACCGTCACCGTAGCGGCCGCGCACGTGAGCACCACAGGCTCCGGCGCACACGAACACCAGCATGCGCACAGCAGCGTGGCGCAGCACACCAGCACCACCGCGGACGACTGTCACCTGCAACCGGCGCCGAGCACCGCGGCAACCATCACCAGCGGCACACTCGCCCCGCCGCCAACCGCGATCCGCCTGCCCCCGGTTCCCGCGCCGGTCCCGGTGATAAAAGCCCGGGCCCCGGTCGCGGTGGCACTGACCGCGATCGGTATCAGCCGCATCTAGGACACCGGCCCCCGAGCCGCGCCACGTGATGGCCGCGGCCCCCGCCGGCCGGTCCCACGCCGGCCATCACACCGCGCTCGTGCGCGGTGGTGTCCGCATACTCCTTGTGCTGAAAGCCGAACCCATCCATGAATCTCTTCGCCGTCCTGCTCACCGGGCTGGTCGCCGGTGGTGTGTCCTGCGCCGCCGTCCAAGGCGGCCTGCTCACCGCCGTGGTGATGCGACACCGCACCACCACGCCTACCGCTGTCCCTCCAGCCGCTGCCGGTGGTGTCGCGCGGCTGGCCGATGACCTGGCCCCGGTCGCCGGGTTCCTCACCGGCAAACTCGTCTCCCACACCCTGCTCGGCGCGCTGCTCGGGACGCTCGGCGCCACCATGCAGCTTTCCGTCACGGTCCGCACCATGACCCAGCTCGCCGCAGGCGTCCTGGTCGTCGTGTTCGCTCTCGCCCAGCTCGGCGTCCCCGGATTCCGCAACGTGGTCATCGAGCCACCCGCCGCCTGGTCCCGGCTGGTCCGCGGCCGCACCCGTACCGCCGGTGCGGCCGCACCCGCAGTGCTGGGCCTGCTCAGCGTGCTCATCCCGTGCGGCGTCACCCTCTCGGTGCAAGCCCTGGCCCTGGCCTCCGGCTCCCCGCTGGACGGGGCCGTCATCATGGCCGTGTTCGTCGCCGGCACCGCCCCGCTGTTCACCGTCCTCGGATACCTGGCCCGCAAAGCCGCCGGAGCCTGGCGTACCAGGCTCGCCACCGCCACCGGCCTGGTCGTGCTCGCCATGGGCCTCTACACCCTCAACGGTGGCCTCGAACTGCTCGGCTCCCCGCTCGCCGCCTCACGCATCGGCGAAGCCCTCGGTGTCGGGCCAGCACCGGTCACCACCCGCGCCGCACCGGACGACGCCCCACCACTGACCCGCACCGCCGACGGGATCCAGCAGGTCATCGTCACCGCGGTCACCGGCGCCTACCAGCCCGCCAACATCGCCGTCGCCGCCGACATCCCGACCCGGCTGATCGTACGATCCGAGGACGCCACCGGCTGCGTACGCGCGTTCGTCATCCCCGACCGCAACCTGCAGAAGATCCTGCCCGTCGACGGCGACACCGTCATCGACCTCGGCACCCTCGAACCCGGCACGCTGCACTACTCGTGCGGCATGGGCATGTACACCGGCCGGCTCACCGTCACCGCGAAGGAGCCGGCATGACGCGGTCGCAGGTCCTCGCCACCGGCCGGCGGCCGCGGGCAGGGCAGCAGTGATGCCGACGAACCTGCCGCCGGTGCGCGCTACCCACCAGTTCACTGCCCCCGCCGGATCGTGGGGCTACGACACCTGGGGAAACAACGGCCGCCCGGTCGTGCTGATCCCGGCCGTGCTGTTCGACCGGACCAGCTGGTGGCCCACCGCAGCCGATTTGCGCCCGGACGCCACCATGATCGCCGTAGACCTGCCCGGACACGGCACCTCCAGCCGACGCGAGCGCTACCACCCTGACGACCTGGTCGACGAGCTCGCCGAACTCATCGCCGGCCTGCAGCTGCGGCGCGCACCCGTGGTGGTGGGTCACGGACCGTCAGCGACGCTGGCCACCCTGTTCGCCGCCCGCTACGCCACCCACGCCGTCGTCGCCGTCGACCCCTGCCCGCCCGCGGTGCTGACCAGTGGCCTCGACGCCTACCTGCACACGATGGGCGCCGACGCGATCCCCGAGCAGTACCGCTGCATCGTCGCGCCGGCCCGAGACCCCGACCTGCTACGCGGCTACGCCCGAGCACTGAGCGACCGGCGACCAGCCACCACCATCGCCGGGGTCACCCCGGCCCGCCTCGCCGTCCACAGCAGCACCCCCGACCTGCCCGCCACCGATCCCGACGTCGCGCAGCAGTGGCGTCACGAAATCTACGACGTCACCGGCCGCTTCGCCCACCTCAGCGCCACGGACCGCTTCGCCAATCACCTACGGGCTCTGCTCTGAGCAGCGGCCGAACCGTTCTCACCGGCATCGACACTTTCGAGGACTCCACCATGAACGGCAGCACCTTCACCTTCACCGTCACCGGCATGCACTGCGGCAGTTGCGGCCTGCTCATCGACGATGCACTCGAGGAGACCGCAGGGGTGCATCGGGCGCAGACCTCCGTGCGCGACGGTCGCACCGTCGTGGACGCCGACCCGGCCGTCGTAGCACCTGCGACGCTGCTCGCGGTGATCGAGACGGCCGGATATCAGGCCGTGCTTTTGCCGCACTGACCGGCGGGCCGCTGGAGCGATGATCCGCACAGGTGCGTATCCACCAGGCGCGAGACACATCAGCCACGGCCGACCGGAGCCGGTCTGGCCGTGGCTGTGAGCGCTCCGGCACAGCAGGGGGAAGGGAATCCGTCGCCCGCGATCAGGCCGGGCGGCAGCCCGCGATCGCTGCCATGACCGGGGTGCGGGACGCGCAGTCCTGAGCCGCGCCAGCATGGCTACTGCTCGGCACGGTGGCTGAGCTCGACGAGGCGACGCAGGCAGTGCTCGCGTAACGGCTCGGGGAAGTCGGCGGCGAGCCGGTAGTAGACCATTCTGCCGTCGCGGCGGGTGGTGACCAGCCCGGCACTGCGCAGCATCCGCAGTGCGTAGCCGGTGGCGTCCATGCTGGTCTGCAGGGCGAGGGCGAGGTCGCCGACGCACAGCTCCTCGACGGTGTCGAGGGCGTAGATGATCCGGGCGCGAGTGGGGTCGGCCAGCATCCGTAGCAGCGCCGTCAAGCGCTGTGCGTCATCATGGCTGATCAGCCGGGCCCGGGCAGCCGCGACCCGCTCCGGGTCGACCGGATGACTGTGCTCGGCAGCCGGCTGCGCTGCGGGTGACGACATGACAACCTCCTACTTCCGTGTTACCCGTGCATTCGTACGGGTATGCGGTTGACGAGTTCCTATCCCTAACGTGGAGGTCGTCATGACGAGCACCACCCTGCCCATGCTGGAGACCTACCCGCAGCCGATCAACCTGGACCGGCAGAAGCTCGCCGCCACCATCGACGCGCTGAACGCCTGCAGCCAGGCATGCACCGCGTGCGGCGACGCCTGCCTGAGCGAGGACATGGTCGCCGAGCTGACCAAGTGCATCCGCACTAACCTGGACTGCGCCGATATCTGCGCCACCACCGCGCGGGTGCTGTCGCGGCACACCGGCTACGACGCCAACATCAGCCGCGCCCTGCTCGAGGCGTGCATCGTGGCCTGCAAGTCCTGCGGCGACGAGTGCGCTGGCCACGCCGACATGCACCAGCACTGCCGGATCTGCGCCGAGGCGTGCCGGGCCTGTGAGCAGGCTTGCCGGGACCTGCTCGCCACCATCGCCTGACCCGCCCGAACTCCTCGCCCTCGGTGGGCCGGTACATCACCCGGCTCGCCGAGGCGCGGGCATCCTTACCGACCACGCTGACGCTCGCGGGCTCGCGCCCGCACGGGAGACAGCCATGAATCAGCACGACGACTCCGCCGGCGCTGCACACCACGGTGAGCACGCCGCGCACGACTCCGGTGGCCATCACTGTCAGGGCCTGGATCCTGACAGCCCGCCGGGCGGCGGGAACTGAACCGGCTGGCGATCTCCGCGACCGCGCACTGCCTCACCGGCTACGCGATCGGTGAGGTCCTCGGCCTGATCATCGGCATCGCGCTGGGCTGGTCCACGGTGCCGACCATCGTGCTGGCTGTCGCGTTGGCGTTCGTGTTCGGCTACAGCCTCACCATCGTGCCGGTCCTGCGTTCCGGGCTGGCCGTCGGCGCCGCCCTGGGCGTGGCGCTGGCCGCCGACACGCTGTCGATCACCGTCATGGAGATCGTCGACAACGCCATCATGCTGCTCATCCCCGGCGCGATGGGCGCCGGCCTGACCTGGTGGGTGTTCTGGGCGTCGCTGGCCGTCGCCCTCGCCGTGGCGTTCGCCGTCACCGTGCCGGTCAACCGGGCACTGATGCGCCGCGGCAAAGGCCACGCCGTCGTGCACCAATACCACCACTGACCCTTCGGCACTTACACCGGTCGATTGGACCGGCGTCGGGTAGCGGCGATCACGCTCGACGTAACCGCGCGGACGCCGGGCCGCCTTGCCTCGCGGGGGAAATGAGCAGAACTCACGACGAAGAAACGGAGCCTGAAGCAGTGATGGACAAGAAGAACTCGGACCGGGCCGGTCACGGCGACGGGCAGTCGCACGACAAGAAGATGTATCTGCGGTTCGCGGCGATGATTCTGACCGCCATGGTCGTCATGTACGCCGTGATGTTCGTCAGCAGCTGGCAGTGGAACCACATCCGGTTCAGCGAGAGCCGGGTGTTCATGGCGCTCACCATGGGCGGCACCATGGGCCTGATCATGCTCGGCTACATGCTGCACATGTACCGCAACACCAAGGCCAACCTGGGCGTCGTCGCGGCGAGTCTGCTTTTGCTCGGTACCGGCGTGTTCCTCGACCGCAGCCAGACCACCGTGCAGGACAGCGGGTGGATGAACTCGATGATCCCGCACCATTCGATGGCCATCACCCGCTCGGAGCGTGCCGAGATCTCCGACGTGCGGGTCTGCGAACTCGCCAAGCAGATCAGCAAGGCCCAGCGCGAGGAGATCCTCGAGATGAAGTGGCTGATCGAGGACATCGAACGCAACGGCGTGGCCGCGACTGCGCAGCAGGCGCAGGCCCGGCCGGTCCC
The DNA here is from genome assembly GCF_040656595.1 of Actinoplanes sp. NPDC049802. Lineage (NCBI taxonomy): Bacteria > Bacillati > Actinomycetota > Actinomycetes > Micromonosporales > Micromonosporaceae > Actinoplanes > Actinoplanes sp. NPDC049802. The sequence goes on along the minus strand of NZ_JBFAMR010000018.1, from coordinate 48,751 downwards.
CACCTTCGAGGAGTCCGCCGACCGCCAGTGCGGTAGCGAGTGACACCGCGGCGCTGATGGCCGACGTGCCGGGCGTTGAGCACCGGCCGGGCCCTGCCCCCGGTTGTGGTTCCGCGACGCTCGTCCTGGCGTGCGGCTTCTGGCGTTGAGCTGGTTCATGACTGCTCGGCGGGGCGGGCTGCCGCCAGTTCCTTGCCGATCTTTCGTCCTCGCCCGCAGGTCGGCGTGGGCCGCTTCCCATGTGTGGATCTGCATGCTGCGGCGGAGCGCTGGATCCGGGCCGGCTCGCAGGGCCCTCGCTAGGTCCAGCGAGCCGGCCGGTTCGGCAGGCGGCAGAGCGGCCGCCCGGTGCGGCGGTCGCCGTCAGCCGAGAGCCCGCCTGGGCCACCGACGCCTTGACGGTGTCGCTGCCCAGCGGTGTGGCGCTGGTGACCGTGACAGCGCCGGCGGCCACGTCGACGCTGACGTCGCTGACGCCCTCGATCTCGGCCAGCTGCTTGCTGACGCGTGCCGCGCAGCCGCCGCACGTCATTCCGGCAACCTCATACACCGCCTGCACGGCGCCGGGGCCGCCGTTCGCGACCGTGGTCGTGGTCGCCGCCGTGGTCGAGCAGGCGCAACCGGTCTCGCTGGTGCACATCGCAGCATCCCTTCGTCGATGGGTGAAATCCGGTGACGGCGAGCGCGGGGTCAGGACCGCACGAGCCGGGCGATGGCGTCGGAGGCTTCCTTCAGCTTCGCCTCGGCGTCCGGGCCGCCTTCGCGGGCCGCGTCGACCACGCAGTGCGCCAGATGGTCGTCGAGCAGCCCCAGCGCCACCGTTTCCAGGGCCTTGGTGGCCGCCGACACCTGCGTGAGGATGTCGATGCAGTACACGTCGTCGCCGACCATGCGCTGCAGTCCGCGGATCTGGCCTTCCACCCGGCGTAGCCGCTTGAGGTAGTCGTCCTTGTCCTTGATGTAGCCGTGCGCCATGACCCGCTCCCATCACCGGTCTTTACCGTACCCCCCTAGGGTATCTCGCGGAAGTGGCAGGGTGACCGGTGTGACGCGGATGCCACTTCCGCATCGGCCTTGACCGGGCATACCCCCAGGGGGTAACAATAGCGCCGAACAGCGATACCCCCCAGGGGTACTAAGGAGGTTCGGTCATGTCCCGCAGTCCGCAACGGTGGTGGGCTCTCGCGCTCATCGCCCTCGCCCAGTTCATGGTCATCATGGACACCTCGATCATCGGCGTCGCCCTCCCGCAGATCCGCGAAGACCTCGGCTTCACTCCGAGCAACCTGTCCTGGGTGTTCAACGCCTACGTCGTCGCGTTCGGCGGCCTGCTGCTGCTCGGCGGCCGCCTGTCCGACCTGTACGGCGCCCGCCGCATCTTCACCGCAGGCTGGGCCATCCTGCTCGCCGGCTCCGCCGCCGCCGGCCTCGCCGGCACCGTCGAGGTCGAACTCGCCGCCCGCGCCGTGCAGGGCGCAGGCTCCGCACTGATCGCCCCGTCGGCGTTGACGCTGCTGATGATGCTGTTCGGCAACCGGCCCGCCGAACTCACCAAGGCCCTGGCCCTGTACGGGGCGGCCGCCCCGGCCGGCGGCACCGCCGGCGTCTTCCTCGGCGGCGTCATCACCGAATACACCAGCTGGCCGTGGGTGTTCTACCTCAACATCCCGATCGCCGTCCTCGCCCTGATCGCCACCCCGGCACTCATGCCCGCCGGCGGCAACCGGCCCGGCAGCCTCGACCTCGCCGGTGCCCTCACCGTCACCGGCGGCCTCGCCGCCGCCGTCTACGCCATCGTCCGCGCCCCGCAGATCGGCTGGAACACCGCCACCACCTGGCTCACCCTCACCGCGGCCGCCGTCCTGCTCGCCGCGTTCCTGACCATCCAGGCCCGCCGCCGCCAACCGCTGATGCGGCTCGGGATCTTCGCCAGCCGCAACCTCTCGGCGGCCAACCTCGCCCAGCTGCTCCTCGGCGCCGCGTGGATCCCGATGTGGTTCTACCTCAACCTCTACCTGCAGCAGGTCCTCGGCTACAGCGCCTTCCCCAGCGGCGCCGCGCTGCTGCCGATGACCGTGCTCATCATGGCCGGCATGATCGTGCTCGCCCCGCGCGTCATCGCCCGGTTCGGCACCAAGACCACCCTCATCACCGGGCTGGCGGTCCTCGCCGCCGGGCTCGGCTGGCTCGCCCTGATCCGCCCCACCGGCAGCTACCTGACCGACGTGCTGCCCGCCTCCCTGGTCGCCGCCCTCGGCATGGCACTGGCCTTCATCCCGTCGCTGGGCACCGCCCTGTCCAGCGCCCGCCCCGAAGAAGGCGGCCTCGCCTCCGGCATCGTCAACACCAGCTACCAGATCGGCTCCGCCCTCGGCCTCGCCGCCATGACCGCACTCGCTGCCGCCCACGGCGCCGACGCACTCGGCGACCCGGCCGCCCTCACCAACGGCTACTCAGCGGCCCTGCTCGGCGCCGCCGGCATCGCCGCCGCAGCCGCCCTGCTCGCCGCGGTCACGCTGACCCGCGACAGCAACCCCACCGTCCCCGCCGAGAACACCCCGGTCACCCGATGAGCGACGGGTGCTGTCCCCACGCTGCGCCGGGGCCACCAGCAGCCGGCCCCGGCGCAGCACCGGGCACCCACACCCCAATCCGCTTCCCACCGCTGCGCTACGGCACCCCGAAAAGAGATGATCGAGATGTCCGCCCTCCTTGTCGACACCACACCGACCAGCCCCGTCTCGGCCCGCACCGCAGCACACGCCGCCCGCGTCGGCCTGTGGGCCCTGCCCGCGTACGGGCTCCTGCTCGGCCTGAGTACCTGGACCCACCAACCCTCGATCGACGACTTCGACGCCTACGCCCGCTACATCACCACCGACGTCTTCCTGGCCAGCCACCTCGGCGCCAGCATCCTCGGCGCCGCACTCGCCATCCTCGGCACCACCGCCGTCACCACCTACCTCGCCAACGGCCGCGCCGCCCGTACCGCCATCACCGGCCTCGTACTGACCACCATCACCAACGTGTTCCTGGCCGCCACGTTCGGCAGCGCCACGTTCGTCCAACCCGGCATCGGCCGCGCCCACCTCGCGGGCACCCCCGGCATGCCGGCCCTCAACGCCGACACCGCCTACGGCCCCGCCTTCGTCGCCACCGCCCTGGCCGCCACGTTCCTGCTCATCGTGTCCGCGATCGTCCTCGGCACCGCGATCGCCCGCACCAACCGGCGGCTACGCTGGCACGGCATCGCCTACGCCACGCTCCTTCCGGCCTTCGCCGTCTCCGGCTTCGCCCTGCAAGTAGCGCAGCCCTGGACCGGCTTCGCCCTGGCCGCCGCGGCCGCCGTACTGGCCCTGCGCCTACCGGCGATCATGGACGCCAGCACGCCCGCCCCGTGATGCTTCCCCTCCCGCTTCGCGGAAAGGCGCCGGATACCGGTCTACGCTCATCGGCCTCATGTCCACCGCAACAACGACCCCACCACCGCACTCTTCTGGGCAGCAACCGGGTCGCCGATACGAACCCTACGGTCGGCGATCCGGCCGCCGGGCCGTGTCGCTGTCGGCCAATGCAGTGGTGCCGGGCACGCGCCGGAGCCCGGCACCGGTGCGTCCTCGGTGAAGGCAACCGAGTTGCACCTGCCCGACTGATCACCCGATCGCGTCGTCGGACGATGAAGGACGGCTGATCGACGTCGCCGCGATGGCGTGGTGGGCCGGCAGTCCCACCGCTGTCACTCGTCCGGAGCAGGCTCCAGCGGCATCCATATACGTGAGGAACCAAGCCAGCGATGATGCGCCTATTCGCCCAGCCCGGCGCCAGCGCTGCAGAGACCGCGATCCTCCCTCAGCGCGCCAGAACGGTTACGACCACCGCCATGGCGCTGGCCTTCGCCGTCAGCGCGTGCTTCGGCGTTCAACCCGCGTACGCCGCGCCGCCCGTAGAGACCTCGACGTCGAGAGTTCTCGATCGGTACTCCGCCGCCTCGGTTGCCGGCGGCGCGGCGCTGTCCGCTCGCGGCGGCATAGTCCTGAATACCACCGGCGCTCAGACTGCAGCGTTCCAGACCCGGCTCAACGGCGCGCTGCAGAACATGCTGGACGCGGTACTCGGACCAGGCCGCGCCGTGGTCACCACCAACGCCGAACTCGACTTCGATCAGATCGACACCGTGACCACCACCTACAGCCAGGATCCCGCTGTCGGCGCACTGTCGGAGAGGCTCAGCGAGAAGTCCTACACCGCCAACAGTGGCAGCACCCGATACGACAGCAGCAGCACGGCCCGCACCAACGCCCTGAACTCGCTGCGCGAAACCCGCCGCAACGCCCCCGGCGACATCACGAGGCTGACCGTCGCAGTGCTGATCGATGCCACCGCCGCCGAGAACCTCGACCTGGCGCAGGTGGAGAAGCTGATCGCTGCGGCCGCCGGTATCGATGCCCGCCGCGGCGACACGGTGACGGTCGCCGCCATGCCGATACACACCAGCGCGACCCCCACCGACAGCACGCTCACCCCGCCGGTCACCGCATCGGCAACCGGCCGCCCATCGGCGCTTGTGGCCGCAATCCCGGTACTGCTCGTTGCGATCCTGCTACTGGCCGGCCGCCGCTACCGTAGCCTCCGGACACGGAGGCAAGTACAGCGTGACCAGCTCGAACGGGTGCGTGCCGAGCTTCACCAGCAGCGGCCCGCCGCGGCGGGCGCCACCGTCGCCGCCTCGGCAACGGCAGCTGGCCTTCGGTCCGACCGCCTCCAAGGGCGTGAGATCAGCCGATGGGCCGCCGACAGCCCACAACAGGCCGCTGCGGTGCTGCGCGACTGGACCGGATCCGAGCGGTGACCCCGCCCCTGCACGGCGGGGAAGACCCAGGAAATCGGAGGCGCTGCCCGCCCGACGGCTGCCGCAGACGCCCGAGCCCGTTCGGCGTTGCCTCGTCACGCCCGTAGCCGCCGAACAGCAGGATCCTCACAGCGGTACCAGCGCGAGGCTCGGCTGCGCCCGTACGAACGCCCACCCCGCACGGGTTCGCGGCACCGGGGCGGCGGTCGCTTGCGCCAGGCGCGCCCATGGCGCGATACGGCCGTCGTAGATCCACACGTAGCCTGTCGGACGGATCACCCGGCGCAGCTCGCGGACAGCGGCGGGCACGTCGGCCCAGTGGTGGAAACTGACGGAGGAGACAGCCAGGTCGACGCTGGCATCGGCCAACGGCAGATCCGCGACGTCGGCTCGGGACACGTGGACCCGGTCGGCCACACCCGCCGCCGTTGCGCGCTGGCGTGCCTGCTCCACCATGCTGGGCGAGATGTCGACCGCGTACACCGTCAGATCAGGCCGGCGTCGCGCCAGGGCGACCGCGACTCGGCCGGGCCCGGCGCCGACGTCCAGGACGACACCGTTCACCGGCGCGGCGACCGCCGCGTCGTCCAGCACCCGGGCGTGCAGGCGTCCGAACGCGGTGCGAGTCAGTCGGTCGTAGCCATGGCCGTGGTGGTTGAACAGGTCCTGCATGCCATCCATGAGTGTCCGCACATCACCCTCCTGAGTTGTATGATGCAACCGTTGTTGGTGAGCGTAGCGCGGCAGAGTTGTATGGCACAACCATTGAGGGGTGGCGCAGGTGGCCGATGGGCCGGACGTCCTACAGCAGGGCTTGGGGTGGCTGTTCCGGATGCGCGGGGTCCTCGATCCCGCGCAGGCCATTCCCGGGCTCGGCGCATCACTGTCCGAAGCGATGGCGCTGCAGGAACTGCGGGCCCGCGGCCAGGCCACTCAGTCGCAACTCGGCGACTTCCTCGGCCTGGAGAAAAGCACGGTCAGCCGGCTCGTCGAAGCCATGTCCGGCAAAGGCTGGGTCGTCAAGGAACGCGACCCCGCCAACCGCCGCTTCGCTCAGGTGCGACTCACCGAGGCTGGCGAACGGGTCGCCGCTGAGCTCGCGGCCACGATGCGGGCCCGGCACGAACGCATCCTGGCGGCACTCACTCCGGCCGAGCGGGACGCTGTGGCCGTCGGGCTGGCGGCACTCGGGCGGGCAATGGCCGCCGAACTGGGTCCTTCGCACGTCGACGGCACTCAGTCCTGAACCCTGCACCACCCCGACGGCACCGCCGATGCCGAGGTCGCGCGGTGCGAGCGGTGGCGCGGGCAGGTGAGGCGCCTGTCCCCATGTCGCCGCCCTGCAGAGTATGCCGATCCCGGCGGCTTCTCTGTTCGCCGCAATGCCGCACGAGCAGGTGCGGCAGGCGGCACCGACCGCTGTGGCCCTGTTCCCGGCACAACGCCGTCTCGCCGAAACGCTGCCCGCCGAACCGATGCGCCGGTGAACAGGTCCGAGGGCAGCGGCCTCGATAGAGGGCGTCAATCCTCGGCGTTCGACCCTGATGAACGGCGGTCCGGAACTCGGGCGGCGAGGCCGGTCCGTCTTCCGGCGATCAGATAGATGACGACGCTCGCGAGGGCGAACGATCCGACCCCGAGGAACATGGCCGTGGCGCCGTACGCACCGAGGAGCAGACCGCCGGTGAAGGGTCCGATGAAGACGCCGAGCTGAGCGAAGGTCTGTGCACCAAAGTAGGCGCCGCGGTTGTCCTCCGGCGCGATCCGGTCGATGATCGCGAACTCGGCCGGATAGATGAGGACCTCGCCGAGGGAGAACACCACCATCGCCGCGACGAACTGCCAGAGTCCGTCCGCCAGAGCGAAGCCGACCATGCCGGCGACGGTCAGCAGCCCGCCGACGGTGATCGACGTGACGGGATTGCGTTTCGTCGTGAACCGGGACACGGACACCTGCAAAGCCACCACGGTCACCGCGTTGGTGGCGAGCACGTACCCCAGGATCGTGACACCGTCGGCGAACCCTACCGACAGATGCTGGGCCAGCAGCGACGAGATCCGGCCGTGCACGGCCTCCAGCAGCAGCCCGGCAATGATGAGGAACAGCAGCCTGCGGTCGACCCTGACGATCCGTGCGCTGTCCGCCAGTCCACGGAGCACACTGCCGACACGCTGCCTCGGCCCGTCGCCGGCGGCCGTCGCCCTGGCGGCGGGTTCGCGCAGCAGGACCACGGACAGCCCGATCAGATAGATGCCGTAGCCCACTGCCCCGGCGAGGAACGCCCGCCGATCGCCGGCCAGCCCGACAGCCGCGCCCGCGACCGGGCCGACGGCGTAGCCGATGTTGGTCGCCACGTACTGGTAGGAGAACGTCTTCGCCCTCCGCTCCCGCGGCAGCAGGTCGCCGAGCAGCGCCTTACCGACCGGGGCGAAGACGCCGCTGCTCAACGCCAACGTCGCGTTGAAGGCGAACACCGTCGTCGCGCTGTCGCTGAGGTACAGCCCGACAAGAGAGCCGATCACACCGCACAGCGAGATCAGCAGCAGCCGGGCACGTCCGAGGACGTCGGACAGCGAGCCGCCGACGAACCCGGCGAGGATCGAGAAGAACACCGACGAGCCGATGATGAAGCCGATCAGCGCGGGTTGCAGGCCGACGTCGGTGCGCAGGAACACAGCCAGGAACGGGATGGTGACCGAGTTGGCGAGGCTCATGATGCCGGCCCCGGCGATCAGCATCCGGGCAAGCACCGGCAACGGCGCGGCCTTCGTGGTGGAGGTCATCGCGCTGTCGTCTCCCTTCCCGGTTCGGGTGCCGGCCTGCCGCCGGGATCTCTCGGTCTCGCCGTTTGTGACTGGTGAAGATGACGGTGGAGAACCGGCTGTCCGGCCCGGCCGCCGAGGGAGATCCGTAGCGGCCGGGCCAGGGTGGTGATCAGCCAGCCGGGTGCCGGGCGGCCGGGGTCAGCAGACCCGCGACGACGGCGGCGCCGGCCGCGGCGAACGCCGCCACGAGGAACCCGTCGCGGAAGCCGTCGAGGCTGTCGCCCACGAGGCTGACGGTGGCGACGCTGGAGACGACGGCGGCACCGATCGAGGCACCGAACTCGTGGAACGTGCTCACGATGCCCGAGGCGATGCCGGCTTCCTGCGGGGCGACCTGCCCCAGAGCGGTGGCCGAGGCGATCACGAACAGGGCGCCGGTCCCGGCACCGGCGACCGCGATGCCGACGGTGACAGCGACCGGCTGCATCGTCAGCGCGGGGACTGTCATGCCGGCCGCCGCGATCAGCAAAGCCACGACGGCCAACGGTCGGGCCCCGAACCGGCCGAGGATCCGGCCGGTCAGGTTCGCGCCCGCCATCGTCGCCACGGCGACGGGCAGAAACAGCAGCCCGGTACGCATGGCACCGTAACCGCGAGCATGCTGGAAGTAGAACGTGCCGAGGAAGAACACGGCCACCATCAGCGCCGTGGCCATCAGGATCAGGAACGCGCCGGTCGTGACCGGACGCCGGGCCAGCAGCGCGACATCCATCAACGGTGAGCGGGCACGTTTCTGCCAGCCCGCGAACGCCACATAGCCGATCAGCGCGAACAGCACCAGCCCACCGGTGACCGTGGTGAGCCAGCCGTGGTCCCCGGCCTGAATCAGGGCGTAGATCAGGGCCGTCGACGCGCCGGTGACCAGCAGGGCGCCCACAAAGTCCAGCCGAGGCCGCGGCCGCATCCCTACGCCGGCCGGCAGCATGACGGCGAGCGCGGCGAAGATCAGCAGGCCGATGGGGACGTTGATGAAGAACACCCAGGGCCAGCCCGGGCCGCCGGTGATCAGGCCACCGAGCAGCACGCCCAACGCTGCGCCGCCGCCGCCGAGCGCGGACCACACACCAAGGGCCTTGTTGCGGTCGTCGCCGTCGAACAGCGTGACCACCAGCGACAGCGCCGCCGGTGACAACAGGGCCGCGCCGACGCCCTGGCCGATACGGCCGCTCACCACCATCTCTGCGGAACCGGCCAGCCCTGTCAGCAGCGACGCCCCGGTGAAGACCAGCAGGCCGGTGAGCACCACCCGCTTGGCGCCGACCAGGTCGGCGATCCGTCCGCCGAGCAGCATCAGCCCGCCGAACGTGAGGGTGTACGCGCTGACCGTCCACGTCACCGCGGCGCGGCTCAGGCCGAGGTCGGTCTCCATGTGCGGCAACGCGATCGCGACCACGGTGACGTCCAGGATGAGCATCAGCTGGGCGATACCGAGGAACCCCAGGATGCGCCAGCGTTGCGGATGCGGTGCCGTCGTCTCGTGTATGTCGTGTGTGGTCATGCCACCCTCCACCGGAACTCGTATACGCCTGTACGACTTGCAACGGCGAGGGTAACTCGTACATTCCCGTACGAGCTAAAGTGGTGGCATGGTTCCCGCCGAGACGCGTCCACGCCGTCGCGCCGACGCCGAGCGCAGCATCACGCGCATCGTGTCCGCCGCCCGTGACTGCCTCAGCCGCGACCCGGACGCCACCGTCGACGACATCGCCAAGGCCGCCGGCGTGGGCCGCATGACCGTCTACGGACACTTCAAGACCCGGCCCGAGCTGGTCGAAGCCGCCCTGGTAAATGCCTTGCAGGCTGGGGAGCAGATGCTCGTCGACGTCGGCCTGGACGGTGACGCCCAGCAGGCGATGGACCGGCTGCTGACATCGAGCTGGTCACTGGTCGCCGAGTCCGCGGCACTGCTGACCGCGGCCCAGGCGGTCCTGCCCGCCGGGCGCCTGCGAGAACTGCACACCGGCGCGGCCGACCGGGTGGAACACCTCATCCGCCGTGGCCAGCAGCAGGGCGTGTTCCGCGCCGATCTGCCCATCGCGTGGCTGGTCAACGCGGTGCACTACCTGCTCAACGGTGCCGCAGAGGAGACCCGCCTCGGCCGCCTCGACCCGGCGAGCACCGCCGAAGTCGTCACCGCCACCGTGCAGGCGGTTCTCGCGATACCACCAGAGCCCAACGCGCACCCACCACACTGACACCGCCGCAGCGATCAGCCGTGGTGGCGAGTGTGCCCTCCGGCAGGGATGGAATGGGACGGGCCCGGCTGCGGTGCGCTGTTCCCGGCACCGCGCAGTGCCGGGCCGATCACCAGAGTCGACCCGGCGAACATGGCCGCGAACAACAACACCGCGACGCCGGGCGCCCACCACGAGCTGAACCGGCTGCGCAGCCGCAGCAACATCGGCGTCATCATGGCCAGCCCGAGCACGCCGAACAGCACGGTGCCGGCGAGCCCGGCCACCAGTGCCGTGCCGGCGAACAAGCCGACGTGGTGCAGCAGGTGCGGCGCCAGCCCCATCGCCGCGCCGAACACCGCACCAAAGCTCCACCGGCCTGCCCGGCGACCCGTAGCTGTGCTCTGCGTGGCGTCAGCCGACGAAGCGGTCATCGGAATCTCGCCCCAGTGCCGGGCCGGCAGAGCCACACCAGCCGGAGCTCCGGCTCGCCGGCGGACCTCAGGGTAGGTGTCCTAGCGCAGTGGCCCATCGCGGTGCAGCCTCGCGAGGACGCCCAACCTTCAGCCACGTGCCGGCCCGCCTGCATCCGACGTGGCCAGCTGTCCGCTGGCGGCTTCGACCAGAGTCGTCAACGCGTCGATGATCGCCGGACGCTGCTCAGCAGGAATGTTACGCAGCAGGTCGGCGAAGCGTGCCGCACGAGCAACCGCCAGCTCCCCGGCGGCACGGCGACCGTCCGGCGTCAACTCCAACCACACCAGGCGCCCATCACCACCCCGGCTAGCCCGACAGACCCAACCCCGAGCAGTCAACTGCGAGACAAGGCGGCTGACCGTGCTCTTCTCCAACCGCAGCCGCTCACCCAACGCAGTCTGCGTCAACGAGCCATCCCGATCCAACTCGCCCACCGCGTGCGCCTCAGAAGTCGGCACCGGCGTCCCACACGGCGTGCGATCCGGCTGATGCAACCCGAACGCCCGCACGAACGCAGTAATCCGCCCCTGCAAGGCAAGGGCTTGATCGAGATCATCATCTAACATGGTTCGACCATACAACTAATTAGTTCGACGATGCAACCTTCCACTGTGGCGTTCGAATTAGCGCCGTATGGGCTGATTCGCCTTGTGGGCGGCCTGCTTCCGTCCACGCAGTTCCGGTAACCAACGCGAGTGAGATACGACTGTCAGTCCCGCGTTCAGGCTTGGGTCATGGTGCCGACTGAGGGCTCTGAGTGGTTAGCGCTGGTCCTCGAAGGCGTAGTGTCCTGCTTCTACCCACCTGGGTATTCCGCTTGTTTCAATAGCGGACTCCACCATCAAGCGAGGCCCTGCAGCTGGTTCGGGCCTGGTACTTCGCAAACAGGGGCGAGCACCTGCTGATCGCGACGACCCAAGCCGCCAACGTACAGTCTCGCCGACTGCTTGAACGGTCCGGTGCGGTGCTCGCGGGGGAATTCCAGCAGTACGGTTTCACCCAACTTCGATTCGAGTTCCACCGCCTCGGCCGACCCTAGCCACCCGGTCGTCCCGTACCCGTTCCTACGGCTCGTCGTCCCCTGCCAGATGGTCGAGGAACGGGGCCTCCGTGTAAAGCCGACGTGCCTCCGCCTCCAGCACCTGTGCGTACCGCAAGGGCGTGCCGGCCTCGTCGCCAGCCGGCTGCCCGAACTGGTCCACGATTGTGGACGCCAGCTCCTTCGCGCGCCACCGGCCAGATCGACGGCTCGTTCCCGCGAGGAACGAGGTGTGGAACCAGGCATACCAGTACTGAAGTCGGGGCTTCTCCGCTACGTCCTTGCAGCAGGCAGGTGGACCTTGAGCGCGGCGCGACCCCGGAGCCGTTCACCGGCACGTTGGAGGTCCCAACGTAGGCCAGCATGTGGGCTGCCGCTGAGGCGTCACGCTCAAACGCTCCGGCGGCAGCCTCAAGGGCCTGTGCCTGTTCCGAGACGAGGAGGGCGTGTCCTTCCACGTCAACCCGGCCCGCAACGCCCACAAGTGCTTCGGCTGCGACGCTGATGGCGACGTCATCCGCTTCATTATGGAGATCGACGGACTCTCCTTCATTGGAGCCATCGAACGCCCCCGCCCCGATCGCCGCATCGACCTCACTACACCGACAGCGCCCCCGAGGATGCCGCCGCCCGGGCCCAGGCCCGCACCCAGCGCCAGCGGCTGCTCGACGCCCATCGCCTCGCTCAGAAGTCCTACGCCGACGAACTCATGGAACCCGAAGCCGGCGAAGTCCGTCGATCGGCTGATTCGGCGCCGTCGGGAGATCACCGCTCAGCAGCGGGCGCTGTAGGCGGCGGTAGGTTCTCTCGCGGAAAGCCATCCTCCGCACCGGCGGGCGAGGAATGAAGCCGCCTGACGTCCTCCGTCCAGATCGTCAGGTGTGCGACTCAGTCGGATGTGGTGTCAGCCTCGACTCCGGCTGCCCGGAGGATTCTGCGTACCTGTTCCCTGCTGTACCCAGTGACCTGCATGATGTCGACCTGGCGGGCGCCGGCGACGGCCGCGGCGACGATTGCCTCACCGAGAGCCATTCGTGCTGGCGGAACGGCGGCACGGGCTTCTGCCAACTGTAGCGCCGCGTTGGAGACGCGTTTCCGTGCGTCGTCGTAGCCGCGTACGGCTGCCTCCAGGTCGTCCAGCACAAATCGTAGTCAAGCATCCACGCTGCGACGCCAACTCAGCGAGATAAAATGTGGCCTACAAACGAAACTAGATGAGGCCACAACAGTTATTCATGTGTGGCATCGTTGAAGTGGGTCGTTCGTTCTGTTGTGATTGCCGGAGTGTCGAGATGAAGGCGCATGCGGCACGCGCCGTGGCTGCTGGCATGCCGCCCAGGCCCGAGGAGTCTATGTGCTCCTGGCTCCGGCGGCTGGCCGTGCATCAGGCGGTGCCGATCGCCGACCTGCTGCGGCGGATAGGCATCGAGAGCGGGTCCGCCGGACTAGGTGACCTGAGTACCTGGCTTCCCGTCCGGACCCGCAAGCGCCTGAGCGCGTTCACCGGGGTCGAGGAGCAGCGCATCGATGGTCTCCTGCTCGGGCGCTACCACTCGACGGTCCTGGACCTGCGGTCGAGTTTTCCCCGGCGATACCGGCTATCGCGGGTCACCATGTTGCCGCTGTTCGTACGGAATCGACTCCGCCTGCTCCCGTGGGACCGCGAGGAGTCCTTGGCGGAAGGGCGTCAGACCGACGGACGCTGGCTAAGACACAGCCGGTATTGCCCGAAATGCCTCGTCGAGGATGGGGGCGTATGGAGGATCTCTTGGCGCCTCGGCGGCACGTTCGTCTGCGTGAATCATGGGGTGCTGCTGTGCGAGCAGTGCCCGGCCTGTGGAGGGTTTGTAGGTCAGGACGATGTCGGTGCAGAGAGCGGCGCGCGATTGACCGCGTCGCAGTTGCTCGAGTGCGGGAACCGGATAGCGTCGTCGGGCGGCGTTTGCCGGCAGCGCCTGGACGACTCCCCAACCGTTCAGGTGCCGCAGACCGTGATCGAGGTCCAGCGGCTGTTCCTGGGGGCGGCTGAGGGCGGCGACATGATGCTGGCAGGCCAGCGGCTGACTGCTTCCGCCTGGGCCACTCTCTACGACGTCATGATTCGCTTGGCGCGCGACGCGGCGGAGTACGAGCCGGACCTCTACCTCGACCCCGATGTCGTGGGCCTGGTCGAGGATCCCGGAAGGCGCCGAGAGCCTATGGAGGGCGGCCTGCGTCCCTACCGATGTCCGTACTCGCTCACTGACGGCCTACCCCGGTCGCCGGCGCGCATGGCTGTTGCGGCGGCGGTCGTCGCTCCCGCCTTCTCGTTCGAATCCGTTGAGGCGGTGGATGGGGCCCTCGCGAGCCTGGCCTGGGATACCTACGGGCACCAGGCCCGCGATTTGAGCAGTTACATCACCGCGCAGTTCCCTGTGAAGCGGTCGAGCGCACTGCTGTGGTTCTCCATCCACCGTCACCTCTGGCAGGAGGAATCAGTAGACCTCGACGCCGACGGGTTCATTCTCCCGTCGATGCGGGTTCTGGCGGCGCGTATCGGGTCACCGTGAGCGATCCCGAAGGCTCGACGCCGTTGGACCCTTGCCGAGGCGGCCGATCGACCGATGGTAGGCGTCGGCCATGCCCACGCCAGCATTGCGGTGTCGCTCGTACGCTTCGGCTTGCTGGTCGCGGAGTCCGACGGGCCGGGCGTACGACGATCCCGTCGTCCGTTCGGGGCTGGCGCCGTAGGCCACGACGCGATCAATCGCCGAGGGCTCTCGATCGCCGACTGTCGTCCATATCGTTGTCCGTCCTGCGGCGTGGCGAGCCAGGAGATCGGTTCTGGCGGATGCGATGGTGAGGAGTGCCGGGTGCGAACCCGCACGCCGAGCGGCTCGTTCTGCCCGGTGGGCGGCCTCTGTGTACGCGACCTCAGTCAGGCAGCCGAGGCGTCCGGTTGCCCAGATCAACTGGTCCAGCAGCGGCTGGTCCGGGTGCTCCTGAGCGCGTACCTCCCGTAGCCACGCCACCAGAGCCGGGTGCGGCAGGGGATAGCGGAGAGCGGCACGGCGCCGGTACGGGGTTCGTCTTCTCCGGGACAGCCTCCAGAGCCTGCCGGGTGTTCGAAGACGGGCTCGAGCCGCGGCTTGCGCTGGTGTCCTTCCGTCCATGCGGAGGATGTCGTACCAGCCGGCCTGTGCAGCATCCAGCCCGTCCGGTGCGGCATAGGCGCGACCGACATCCGCATGGTCAAAGTCGCTGTAGGTGATGCTGATCTCGACCAGGTCGAAGTCTTCCTCTGGCCACCAGCGATCGGGGTTCTCCCATGATGAGGTCACGTCGTTCGTGGCGCCGTGGAGGTCCAGCCACTCAACAGGCAGGAGTTGAGGCTCGACACAGACGATCTCCAGATCGGTCACTTGCCTGCCGCCGGCGTGCTTGAAGGCTTTGGAGAGGGCTCGATCGAGAGCAGACCCGAACGAGCGAGGGCTCAGCCGTCCTGCACCGAGCGCCCAGGCGATCCGATCACGTAACCCCTCGCTGCCGGTGCCAGGCCGTCGACACACCTCGGCGTACCACCGGGCGAGGAACTTTCGGCCGTGGTGGCTGTACATGCCGACAAGAGTAACCAAATTAGGCCACATTTCGTTCAGTAATGTGGCATAAACGTTGGAGGGCCTCGCAAACTGGAGTGTCGAATTGAGCAGCTGTGACCAAGCAACCCGGCGACCTGCCCCCTGGGCCGGCCCTCGTACGACCGCCCGGTACGCCACCACATGCGGCGGCTGCGGCGAGGAGATCAACCCGGGAGACGTGATCGGGCGGGTGCCCCGACAGAAGGCGCGCTACGGGGACCCGGGCTGGGTCTGTAGCCCGTGCCAAGCCGGCTACAGCGTCCCTGGTCGCCCGTCCCTGCACGAGGTTGTCGCCCGGATCTATCTACGGTGGGCGGTGGGTAAACCGGTCAGCCTCAACAAGGCCGAGACGGAGACCCTCGCTGAAGCGGCGCTCGAGATCGACCCTGACCTCGTGCCGGCTCGCCGATGGCAGGAAGTCATAGAGACAGGCGAGTATGCGGCTGCGTGGCGGTCCTGGAGTCAGCTCGACACGTCGGTCGAGGAGATCGTCGGCTACATGGTCGACTCGGTCGACGGTGAGTTCGCGTGCAACCTCATGACGTCGTCAGCAGTCACCCTGCTCAGGCATATGACTGCTCGTGCCGCCGGCGCCCTGCCGTCTCCCGAACTCGCTCGGGCCTACGAGTTCCTGGCGATGGTCGGGCTGTGGGACTCACTCGACTGGCGAGATCCGCTGCGACGAGGCGGTGTCCCGCGCTTCCTCGAACGGTATCCCCGGAAGTTCCTACCCGGGCTGCCATGACTGGCGCGAGGCCAGGACTCCACACCGTCGTTTATCACCTTGAAAGGGCGCCGTGGCCGACGAGCCCGTGACCGAACTGGAGGGACGAAGGTCCCAGCCAAATACCTTCCTCCGCACTGCCAGCGACCTCCGAGCATGGACCAGAAAACAGACCTTCGAGGCCCTGGACCGTCTGCTGGACGACCGCTCGCGGTACGTCGAGCTTCACGCGGAGGTCACCGGGCAGGACCACCTCGGAACTGTGGCCGTACGGATGGAGGCCCTGCGGCAGTTTGAGGAGAACCGGGCGGAGATGCGCGCTGCACACCCGGAAAGGATGCGACGGGTCCAGCGATGGGCTCGTGATGTGACCCGCGAGGCAGCGGCACGCCAAGCCCGGCTGCCTCGACCCGCCGGCCCGGTCGACTTCGCTCGTGCGCTGAGCAGGCGGCAGAGCGCGCCTCGGTTCTCCTGGCCACCGGCGAGCATCTCCCGGCGACAGCCGATCTGATCGCGCAACTCGCTGATCCCATCGTTTACGGACCTGTCGTCGCCGAGGAGGAAGCACCTGCGATCGGAATCATCAGGCTTCCATCATCGGACGACGACCTTGCCCGGTACGGCGATGACAAGGACGACTCGAAAGAACCGGATACCGCGGCGGAGGAACAGCCGGCTCCAACGTTGCTGCCCGCCGGTGCACGTGAGGCCATCGCCGCGCAGGTCCTGGCACTTCTTGCCGTCTGCGTCCACCAGATCGGTCGTTTGCTCGTGCTCGTGGACTCTGTTGACCGGCCGGACATGATGTCTCCTCTGCCGAGCGGCATGCTGTTCCCGAGTGATCTCAACCCGACCGTCCTGCTGGATATCGCTGTCGAGGTGGCGGGTCTTCGTGCCGCCCAGCGCGCCCGCGCGCACGTGCGGGTGCAACGGGCGTTAAAGCAGGCCGGCGTCCGTGCGCCCGAGGAACCCGATGGATCCTGAACCTGTCGAGCCGACGCCCGGGCCGCGGCATGTCGGCGATGCATCCAACGTCCCGGTGGCGATAGAGGTCGGTCGTCTCCTTCTCGATCCGGAGATCCACGAGTGGATCATCGACCACGGCCACCGGAACGGCGGCGAGAGGTGGACGCCCGGCGAGGCCATCCGTGACCTGCTCGGTATCGCATACCGAAGCGAGATGAGCCAACAGGCAGGCAAGAAAGACCAGGAATCGTGGCTGCGGAAGTACAAGACGGCCCTGGGCGCGATGACGGAAGAGCAGCTGCATGCTCTCGCCGTCGACAACGTATGTCTGAACCTGGCGATCGCCGTCGGTGAGGCTGAGAACGCCCTTGCGGCGGCGGAACGACTTGGCCTGAGAGTGCGCTGGTATGAGGGAGACAGGGAGGTAGAGCGTCCCGGGGCCTGGCCGCTGCCACGGCTGCCCGATCCCGGGGCCTGGTGAGTACCGAATTAGACCGGCACCGAGGTTCGACCTGATGGATGGGATTGAGGCGGGCGTTCTCGGCGAGGCAGGAAGGTTCAGCAGGAGCCCCGGCCCGGGGTGGGATAGCGGTGTCCCTATGCCGCGGACCGGCGAAACCCGAAATCGAAAGGCGACGAATGAACGGTCAGGACTGGCGCGTCGAGATGACCTTCGATGCCGTCCCGCCCGCCGAGAAGCGAGAGCAGATCTGTGACGGCTTTCCTCCCCGAACGCAGACGATGTTCGACGACGACACGAACCGTTGTCACATCGCCATCACCGTTCGCGCCGATAGTGCTGCGGGTGCTCACGCCCCAGCCGAAGCAGCCATCCGCCCCGGGTTGGAGGCGCAGTTGACCGCACCGGATCCGATCGTCGTCACGATCATGACCTGGGCAGAGTACAGCCGGGGGGGCTGGCTGGGAACCAGCAGCGAAAGGGGCTCAGTGAGGCGGTCTCGCCACCGGCGCCGAGAGCCGCTCCGGCGTACGAAAATCTAGGGAAGGGCTGGTACAGCGAACCGCAGGGTCTGCCGATACCGTGAACACGTGATCACCGAGACCTAGAGGTTCCCGTGTTCGAGACGTACCTTTGCACTTCGGCTCGTCAAGTCGCGCGGGCGTTATCTGCTTGGACCGGCCAGACACCTACCTGCATCATCGACAGGTGACCTCACTGAACGACGACCAGGAGTTGGAGCGCCTTGCAGCGCTGCACCTGGCGGCAGCCCATGCCTGCCTTGACCACTGGCGCACGGCACCCGCGTTCGTAGTCGACGCCGAGTCGACGAGAAGGTTCAACGCCACCTACCCGGTTGTCGCCCATGCGATGGCGCAGGTCGTGGCGGCCCTCAGTCTGCATTCACAGGGCTTGGTCTACGCCGCCCGTGCGAATATCCGCGTGGCTTTCGAGCACGCCCTCGCCGCCCAGTGGGTGGTCCATACCGACCAAGGCGAGGAAGCGCTGATCGGGTCGATGAGCCGTCTCCACCGCAACGTCGTCCGGGGCATGCGCGATGGTGGCGCCGTCATCCCGCCGAACCTGCTAGCGGATCTCAACCACCCCGTCGGGGAACCTCAGCTCAAGATCGAAGTGGTGGCAGAGCGTTTCGACGGCGGGACCAAGAGCATCTACGGCCTGTACCGCGGGCTCACCGGCGCGGTTCATGTAAGCCTGGCGACGCTGGCGACATACATCGAGTGGCGAGGCGACGATCAGCCACCGGCCCTTCGGCTCGCTGCTGAGCCCGACGCTGACCCTGACCAGCTACTCGTGCTGGGGTGGAGTCCCGTGTTGGCCCTGAGCGCCATCGAGAGCCTGCGAAGCGGACAGCCGTACCTGGCGAAGATCCGCCACCTCGCGGCGGCTCACGAGCTGGTCGCCGACCTCGGACAGTTCGACAGCCAGCCAGATCTGCAACCTTCTCGGCCATGAGAACGCCTCACGGGCAGTATCAATCTGCGCCGAGGCGGGGGCAGTGGCCACTCGGTCCTGGCGGGTGTTCCTCGCCTGGTACAGGTGCTGGTCGGCAAGGAGTGTCAGTTGGTCCATGTCGGTGGGGATGCACGCCCCGTCGGCCGAGACGGTCACCGTGATGGCGGTGTCGGCGACAGCCAGATCGGTATGTTGAGGACGGCGGCGTGGGATGCGGTCTGCGATCGCCCGCGCATCCTTCGGAGAGGCATCGGGGGAGCAGGATGGTGAATCCTTCGCCGCCGCAGCGGGCGACGACGTCGTGAGAACGAAACCGTTCCGGCTCAAGCGGTGGGCGACCTCGCGCAGACCCGATCGCGTCGTCGTGGCCGTATGTGTCATTGACGAGCTTGAGGTGGTCAACGTCCAGCAGCCGCGTGCCAGGCCGCAGGAACGAGGCGCTCTCGGTACTTTCGAACACATCAGGCCCTAGGTTCCTAGGATGCTTTAGCGAGTGTGACGAGCCGCGCGCTCCCGACAGCAGCTCGTCGAACGAGGACCTTGCCGCCTCTACCCCCCCCGAGGGGCGGGAGGCCAGAAGTCAGTCCGAAGTTTCCCCGGTGCTGCCGGCCTCACCGTCATCTGCGACCGCTACGTTCCGTCCGCCGCGCTCGACCTGCTCCGTGGCGTCCCCGCCCCGATCCTCTGGTGACTGCACGAGGACCTGCCGCAACCGGACCTCGCCGTGATCCTGACCGCCGCCGAACCCACGGTGACGAACCGGGTCCGCCAACGCGGCCCACATAGCCGATGGCAGACCCGGCCTGGCACCGCCGCGCAGGAAGCGGCCGTCTACCGTCTCGTCCGCGACCACCTGCAGCAAGAGGGCTGGCCGGTCGTCACGGTCGACACGACCTCCATATCGGCTGCCGATGCAGCAACGGAGATCATTGCGAAAGTCAGCGGAGTCCGCCGCCCCTGCGCTCCCCGCTAGACCCGCCGGGCTGGTTTGAAGTTTGGACGGCTGGAAGCGTCGACTCACTCCTTTGCGGTGCTTCGACGAAGTGCCCCCTCTCGCCCAGCCGGTCAACTCTGGTGACATGGGAGACAACCGACCGGGCGAACTCGGTCCGTCGGCTGCTCTTGTGACGGTCGAGAACGGCGCGATCACCATCGGGAGAGCGAAGACATGGCCGAGTCTTCCTGACGGGAACAACAGATCACCGCGACTCCTGATCATCGACAACTGCGTCATCGGCAGCAGCGTAGGGAGTGGCAAGACCGCCATCCTGACGCAGGCCATCCTTGCTGCGCTTCGAGACGCCGACTCCATTGCCGTGACAACCGCCCGCGAACTGCGGATCGGCGACTCACGATTCGGCCTAAGCACTGACCCAACCGGCGGGTACCAGCTACACACCGCAGCAGGAAGTCAGGTCGGACCGGCTCCCTGTCACCTAGTCACCCGGCTTCCTGGACCGGCATCGAATTCGGTGCTTCATCGGATCACACCCGTCGAACAACGCGCGGCCAGCGCAGATGCCAATGATCGACCAGTACCGACCGAGCCGGAGAAGGCAGAGCCTCGGTACGGGCGCCTCATCCAACGGGCCGCGGTCCGCCTGCAACGGCAAATCCGGCGGGCCGGGCAGAGCATGACGGTCGCCTGGCTACGGCGGCGAGTACTCCGCGCGGCGATCCGGATCCTGCTGCAGATCCTGCGCCTGCAGCGTCGGCAGCACACCGATGTCCCCGAAACGGCGCGGCACAGCCATACCGTCGATCAACACCGCACCCGAGGCCCAAGCGGCCACCGGACGACCTCATCCTTCATGGTCATCCGGGAGCCGGTTGCCGCCTGACAGGCTGCGCACTCCCACACCGAGGGAGCGCGTTTCCGGTGCCTGCCTGGCTGCTCGAACTAGTAAAGACCTCGCCCTACCTTGCCGTGCCGCTCGGCGGCCTGTGGCTCCTGACGAAGAACTGGTGTCACCTCGTCGCCGGCACCTATGCCGTCCTGCACCCCGATCCCCAGCGGCGAAGAGACGCTCGCGCGGCTATGCGGATTCTCCAGAGCAACGGCTCCGAGCCAGAGGAGCCGGAGCAGCCGGAACTCAGCAGCGCTGAGCCGGACCGACGACGTCGTCGGCGAAGGCGATCCCGGACCGACTCCGATCCGGGGACAGAGAACACCGGCGGATGACCTACCTGTGCCCTCGCCCCCGGAAACGCGACCCAAGGTGTTGCGCCGTCCGGGACAAGAGCGGTTGACCGCAGGACCGGAACACCTGGCGGGCGTGACTCGCGAACCGGCGGTACATCAGATCCGCAGTCCTGACGCGTAGTCTCACGGGCGTCCCCGGACCCCGTAGCCCTGGTCTCACCGGAGTGGTCGCCACCAATGCCAAATGGTCAAACCGGACGTGCGGAGCGGTACCTGTACGAGCGGCTGGGAGAGAAGCGCTTCCAGCAACTCGTCAACGCGGTGCTGGCATGGCACTACCGCGACGTCGTCTGCTTTCCCGTCGGGCAGAAGGACGGAGGCCGCGACGCGATCCGCAGACGCGACGGCAAGCCCGTGATGATCTACCAGGTCAAGTGGGCCAAGGAGTCGATCAAAAGCCCGGTCACCTGGCTGACCGCGACGATCAACGCAGAACGAGCCAACATCCAGCGCTTGGTGGCCGACGGCGCGCAGGCGTACATCCTGGTCACCTGCGTGGCGGGCACGAGCGCGATGCGCACAGGCACCATGGACCAGCTCGACCAGAAACTGGCGGAGTACTCGAGAGAGTTCGGTATCCCGGTGACCTGCTGGTGGCGCGCCGACCTCGACGCCCGCATCGACAGCGCCCCACGGGACCTCCTCTGGTCCTACTCCGAGATGCTCGCCGGCCACGACGCCGTCCGGTACGTCATCGAAGCCGACAAGATCGAATCCGAAGAGCAGGCGCTACGCGGATTGCTGCTTCAGGTGATCGCGACACAGGGGGAAGAGGACGCCAAGGTCAAGTTCCGGCAGGTCGAGCTGGACACCTACAACCTGCTTGACCTCTTCGTCGATGTGGAGGCCATCCGGACCGCCCGGGCACGTCAGGACCCCGCCTCGGCTACAAGTCAGGCGGCCCGCCGTGATCCACAGCGTCGTCCCGTTCCACTTCCACCATCAGCCCGACCAGTGCCGGTCCGACTCGGCGAACTCAGCCGGGCGAGCGACGAGCCAGCCGAGGTCGGCGGCGCGGCGACGTACCTGCTCAGCACCCCCCAGCCCTTGACTCTGGTGCGCGGCGAACCCGGACAGGGCAAGTCGACTCTCGCGCAGTACCTCTGTCAGGTGCACCGTGCCGCATTCCTACCCAAGACGCACTACCTCTCCGGCCCACGGCCGGAAACTGTTGTGGACCAGCCGCGGCTGCCGCTGCGCGTAGATCTGCGCGACTATGCCCGATGGCGAGCCGGCGAGGATCCCTTCGCCGAGGGCGACACACCACCGGCCCGACGCCCGCGTCCCCGTGCCCAGCCATCGCTGGAGAAGTTTCTCGCTCACCTGTTGTCGGCCCGTGGTTCGGGGTCCGAAGTCTCAGTCGAGTTCGTCAACGACATGATCGGCCGGTTCCCGATGCTGATCGTGCTCGACGGACTTGACGAAGTAGCCCACCAGGACACCCGAACTCGAGTGGTCAAGGAGATCAACGAGTTCGCCGCACGCCTCGGAGCCGGTGCTTTGGCACCCCAGTTGATCGTCACGACCCGTCCGAACGCTTCCGACCTGGCCGAACCCTCCGCGGACAAGTTCGAGAGCCTCGCGCTGCTGCCCCTCAGCGCGCAGCTGCGGACCGACTACCTGCGCAAATGGGCGGACGCCCGTGGGCTACGCGGTCCGGCGCGCCGCGCATTGGAGGGGACATTCCGGCAACGATCGATCGAACCGCACATCGAGCAACTCGCCGACAACCCGATGCAGTTGACCATCCTGCTGTTCCTCATCCAGAAACGCGGCGAGTCTGTCCCGGACGGGCGCACCCAGCTGTTCCAGGCGTACATGGAGACCTTCCTCGACCGCGAGTCTGAGAAGAGTTCATCCGTTCACGAGCACCGCGACGACCTGGGGGAGGTCACCGCGTTCCTCGGCTGGTTCCTGCAGTCGAACGCCGAGACCGACGCAGCGGCCGGTCGGATGCCGACGCGGACGATCCGCAAGGCGATCCTGAACTACCTCGATGACGTGGACAAGGACACGACGCTGGTCGATGATCTGTTCACCGCGGTGACCGACCGCGTCTGGGCACTGACGAGCAAGGTCCAGGGCACCTTCGAGTTCGACGTCCAGAGCATGCGCGAGTTCTTCGCCGCTGCCTACCTGTGGCGTTTCGCTGGTGCCGAACTGCGGGCCTTCGACAAATCGACGATCCTGGGAGAACTGGCCCGACGCGCCTACTGGCTCAACACCTGCCGGTTCTTCGCCGGATTCGCCGACCCGAACGAACTGTCCGGACTGGTTGACGTCCTGGAGGAAGAGTTCGAGAGTCACACCCGGCCGATGCAGGTCCGGCAAACCGCCTGGGCGCTGCTGGCCGATGGTGTCTTCGCCGGTCAGCGGCGGGCGCAGAAGCGTGCTGCTCAATTGTTCGTCGACGACCTGAGCGTCCGACTGATCCTGCACTCGCTGACCACGATCGAACGCGCGGCCAAAGACTCGGCCCAGACACGCGCCATCCGCCCGCTTGCCCGCGACCGCGGAGCCGAGCACTTGGTCTCGCTGCTCGTCCAGCGAATCGAATCGACACCCGGCGACGCCGTGAACCGTGAACGGATCGGCCTGGCCCGGCTGGCCGGCGGCCTCCCGACTGGCTGGTGGGCAACGCAAATGACCGCTGCCGCCGGCACCGAGCACGAGACGGCCTGGCTCCGCCTCGGAGGGCCTCTCCGCGGCGCCACGGGAATGGACGCGAGCCAACTCGACAAGCTCGCGCTCCATTCCGGGGAAGCCGCCGAACTCGCGCTGAGCGCCGGAGTCAAGGCCAGCCCAGGATCGGACCTCGAACGCAAGCTGATCCGAGCCGTACTCGACGGCCAGTGTTCAGAAGCGACGCTGGACGCCGTCAGCGGAACCGCCGGTGATCTCATTCAAGCGCTCACGCCTCGCCGGTTTCTGGCCAAGGCCGTCAAGGACGACTGGGAGTCGGCGGCCGCGAATGCCATCCGCGCACTGGAAGGGCCACACGTCGACCGGGCGCGGCAACAAGCCCAGCGGCGGCTGCGGGACCAGGAACCGCGCTTCGACCGGATCATCGAAGCGATGCGAACCGGGCGTGGGCAGACTGGAACCACCGCCGTGTGGGGCGACACGGCACGAGAGATCGCCGCACTTTATGGACCATGCTGGCTTGCCGCGGAGATCGCTGTGATCGGCGCGGCCATGTCCGACAAGGACTGGACGATCGGCGGCACCATCACCAAGGGCGCCGAACCGTTCGGTCCTGACCCCGACTACGGCGCCCTGTTACAGGACGCCCGATTCGGCCGGTCCGACCCCGGTTGGTGGCAGTGGCACTTCGACGCACACACGGACCCCCTGTCGCGAGCCACTTGGAGCCTCGCCCTGATCTGCGTCGCCACCGGCAGCGTCGTGAACGCCATGATCGAACAGCTAGACGACGCCGTGAAAGACCTTCCGTACGACATGCGGCGGGCACTCGCGTTCAGTTCCAGCCGGATCAGCCAAGCCGGAATCGGTCGCCTCCTACCTAGGAACGTCCTCGACCGCGCGGCCTCCCTCAACACGTTGACAGCCCTGCTTCTAGCCCACCATCAGCATCTCGCCACTGACTCGGAGGCCATGCCCGACGAACAACTGGCCGATATGGCGCGATACGGCGATGCCGGCTGGCCGGGCCTGCGCAACCTCAGCGGCCGTATGCTGGAACGCCCTTCGGTCGCGCTGGTCGATCATCTGCGTGCCCACGGCGGCGGAGCGGTCATCGACATCACCGGCAGCGTCGCCGAACAGGTCCCTCGGCCCATCCTGGAAAACCTTTTGGAGGAACCTGGGGCCTACCCGCTCGGCTGGGTCCTCGCAGCAGAGAAGGCTCTTTCCCACAAACATCACGAGGCCCCACTGGCACAGACTGCCCGGACCGAGCGCTGGTTTCCAGGATCGCTCTGAGCCGTCTCCGTGCGGGAAAGTTCCTGACGACCATTCATCGATGCTGCTCCGACTGGGTGCCCGCTGGCCGGCCAGCGGGCGCATGCTCCCATATTCGAATGCGCCCGGAGCCCCCGATCGAGGTCAGCCCGAACCACCCAATGTTCGGCATCGCCGCCATCAGCCACACCCCCAGCACCGGCATCGTCGAGATCGAGTTCACCGACGGCCGCAGGTCGCAAGGCGACATCGGCCTCATCACCGAAGCTGACTACATCCGCCACACGATCTTCGACATCGCGACATCAACCCTGCGGGTCAACCTGCTCAACGGGTCGGACGTCACCATGAAGATCGGGACGGTACGGACGGCGGTTGACCACCCGGTCGTCTACCTCGACCAGAACCACTGGATCGACATGGCACGCCACGCCGTCGGATCACCACAACTCTCACCGGAACGACGCCAGGTGTGCAAGCGGATCGCCGAACTCGCCGAAGCGGGGCAGATCATCCTGCCGGTATCGGCCGCTCACCTCGGCGAGATCGCGAAGAAGGCAGACCGGCAGCGCACTGAGGTCGCGCAGGTCATGCTGAAGCTCTCCCAGGGCTGGCAGATGTGCAGCCCGCTGCGCGTCGAAGACCACGAGCTAAGCCAGATCTTCGCATCGGGGCCGGCACTCACGAAGTCGCAGGTGTTCACCGTGGAACCCGGCGCCATGTGGAGCAGCCGAACCGAACAGCAGCTGCCAGCCCCATCAGAGCAGGATCCGCTGCCAGCCGACCTCGAATCCTTGGTCGGCCGCCTGACATGGGCTACCGCGATGGTGGAGACCTTCGTCGACACGCGGCGGTTGGTGTCCGACGCCGGCCTGCGCAAGACCGACCGATGGGCCGCATCGTTCCAGGAACTGGCCGTGCACGTACGCGGCAACCCGAAAGCCCGCCAGCAACTGCGGCTCGTGACCAGAGTCCGCTTCATGTCCGACATCAACGACGAGCTGACCGCCGCAGCCGGAGCCGCCGGGCTGACACCGGAACAGTTCTACCAGTGGAGCCTCACCCAGTCCGAACACGACCTTGCCGCAGTGCCCATGCTCGGACGCTTCCGCGAACTCGTTCACCTGCGGGTCTCCAACGCCGATGACAAGTGGGAGGGCAACGACCTCAACGACACCCTCTACCTCTGCTGCGCCAGCGGCTACGCCAACATCGTCGTGGGGGAGAAAAAGACGGTCAGCTACCTGCTGAGGATGAAGGGCAAGGTCCCCGACGGCGCCGAGGTGTTTCGGAGGCTGGAAGACGCGCTCCCCAGCATCGAAGCAGCACTGGAGTGAGGGCGCCGACAACATCGATGGGAGAACCCACCGTAAACCAGAAGCCGCCTCATCGGGCACGCCTGATGATGAGGGCGGTTCCGTCGGCACCGACGGAGATCACCTCGTTGCCTGAAGGCGCCGGCTGGGACCACCGGCGCCACAGCCGGTTCGACGCCCGAATGTAGGGGCCCACCCTGCCCTCGGCGAGATAGCCGTACAGGCGGGACTCGACACCGCGGAACACCTCGAGCTCCGAGTTGTCAGGAAGCGCCATCCGGCTGGCCGTACCCTCGAAACTCAGACCGTCGGCGAGCCGGACAGTCTTCGTCGTATCGCCCCGCCACCGCGGCTGCACGTCCAGCAGCAACTGATGATCGCGATCCTCCTCGGCCCGTTGACGCGGCGTTCCCAATTCGGCGGCAGCCGCTGTGTTCCCAGCGAACGCGAGCGCGGTGGCTGCCGCGGTTCGGGCAAGTACCCGGAAGAACCAGCTCCTTTCCTCCTCGGGAATCTGGTAGATCGGCGGAGCACCGGGAACCCAGTCATCCGCCAGCGACGACTCCACCGTGTCGTCTTCCGGTGCCCCCTCCTCCGACCCTTCGCCGGCCGCGGTGGTCGTGGGCTCGGGGATGGTCGGATACCAGGACCTGTCGCCCGGGTTCTCTTTCAGCAGCCGGTCCATCTCCTTCCCCGAGCCCTGCCACATCTCATCGACACCGGGAGGGTCCAGGGCGTAACTGATGATCTCGGAGCCGGACAGGTACGAGCCGATCATGAAGCCGGTAGGTACCCGGTTGCCGATCTCCACGGTGCGCACCTGAACCGACGCCCGCGCCAGTTGTTCGATCACGAAAGCCTTGCTCCTGTGGGTGCCCTTGCATTCGAGGATGACCATCTTGAACGCTCCGCCCTTGCCGTAGAGTCGGCGCCCCACCAGGAAGTAGTCGGGACGCTTCCTCGTGCCCGCCACCTGCCGGATCGGTCCGACGCCCTTGATGAAGCCGACGTCGAGGGCCACATCAGCGTCCACAGCAGTGAACTCCCAGCCCGGGTGCAGCCGATGGAGCGCGTCCTTGGCCACCACGATGGCCAGGCCGATGCCCAACTGCTCCGACTGGACCTGCTTGTGATGGTGCACGACGTCGAACCCGTACCGGGACAGCGTGAGGAAGTTCTCGCTGGCCAGCGTGGTGCAGTAGCGAAGATGAGCCCAATGCCGGGCAGCCTGCGCGAACGGTGAGTCGTCCAGGAACACAGTGGCGCGGCCGAGTTCGTGGAGAATCCTCGCGGGGCTGACCCTGATCAGCGGGGGCATTTTGAGGATCGGGCCGGCATCCTTCGCGAACTGGAAGCCGGGATCGTCCTCCAAAAACTCCTGGACCTTGTTCCGGACATCCTTCGACAGGTCCTCGTCAGAAACGACCCGAAGCCTCGCGGACCGCTCCAGCGAGCGTAGAACCCATCCGATGTCCACAGCGCTCCCGTGGTGCCAGACCATGCTCGACTGCATCGAGTATCGATGCCCGCACACTGAGCAATCAATGGTCGTCTATGCGACAGCGTTCAAGGCGCCCACCTGCTACCGACACCTCCCGCCCTCATGCCGAACGCCACTGACGGCCGCGGAGGCACCGCGCTCTGACGCCGGACAGCATCAGCACGCCCCGGAACGGGTCCGCCGAGCGGCCGGGACCGCAATCGGCCGACACAAAGGTGCCCTGAGCTGCTGAAACGCTCCGCTGCCCGATTCGGGAACCGGACTGCCGAGAACGGATGGGTCCGACCCGTCCGACACATCGGAGCAACGCAGATGGCCACCAACAAGACCGCACGCCCCCTGAACACGATCGGCACCGCACTGTCCGACGCCGTGTGGGAGCAGATCCGCGAGGCAGCCGCCGCCACGGTCGCCAAGCGGCCGCCGATGACCGCCGGGCGGCAGGAGCGAGCAGCGCACCGGTACGCCGAGGCAGCCCGGTAAGGCTCGGCCGCAGAGATCCACCCATCGGGCGGGGCCTCTGCCCACTCGAGGCCGCGGCCAAAACGAGGTTCACAGGCACAGAAAATCCCGCACAGGCGGTACGGCCGACACCTCAACCAGCCGATAACTGCCTCGTCGGACCACATTGATGAAGGAGTAGACATGACAGCGGTCGACATCACCAGCCACGCGTTTCCGGAACCGCTCCCCGATGATCCCCAATACTGGAGCGATGTTCCGCCGGAAGTCAGCGCTCTCGCAGCAGAAATGGTTCTGGAATACAAACGGGAGACATCATCCGCCGAGCCGGACTGGATGACGGCATGGAAAGCCCTCCTGCGAATAGGGGCGATGCCGTACCGGGGTGTAGCGAACCTGCCAGAACGCGTTTATCCCCCAGATCAAGTTTCCCAGCCAGATCCTCCCTTCCCTCTCCAGGACGAGATCGACACGGTCCTTGAGTACTTCGCGGCGTCCGTGACACCGCGCGAAGCCGTCGCCTGGCGACGTGCACTCCTGGTCACCCAGTCCGGCTACAACGTGATGCAGCCGCTCGCCCTCCGCCTGGCATACGTTCGGGCGATCGACTCCTGGAAACGCGCCGGCCGGACGATCCAGGACCTCAACCCTCGGAACCCCGAGACACGCTGGCTGCGCGCCGGCGTTGCCCTCGACGAGATTGCAGCCTGGCAATCCGCCTACCCTCGGCAGAACCTTCTCGAACAGCCTGGATTCGAAGCCTTCGTCGCGGAGGGGGGAACGCCGGAGTACGCCGCCGAAATCCAGCGACACTGGCGCGAGGCGAAGAGCCGAGGCGTCGTCGAGGGTGACTTTCGCCTCTTCGAGATCGGATGGGCTATGAAGTTCGCCTGCGCCCTTCCGGGCGCCCTTCCATTCCACCTCGGCGACTGGAGTCCGCGAATAGTCTGTGCCGACGAAATCGAAGCGTACTTCGGCAGGCGGTGGCGGCCCTATACCGACGCCTGGGACGATTCGAAAGATGCCGCCAGTCAAGGAATAACAGTCGATGAAATGTTCCAGCGCGAAGCCTGGGAGGCCGTTCATGGTAACGAACTGAAAAACGTCTCCGGAGAAATGCGAACCGCCTATCGATACGCACGTATACCACCTTGGGAGATTCGTAAGTGGGAAGATCGAATGGCGATCGAGCCGGGCCTCCGGAACTCAATTCTTCGTCATGTTCCACAGACTGGCGTTGGGGGTCCGGGCGAGCCGCCATTCTGATCGAGAAGGTCCTGCCCTCCAGAGAGACGCGGCAGCCCTCTCCCGACCCCGCTGGCCGTCGGTGATCGCCGTGAGATGTGAGCGGCAGACGTAGATACGAAGGACCCCCGCCCACCGGGCGGGGGTCCTGTTTGCTAGCGGTCACGCCAGACGATCTCGATGTCGTCGGGACAGAACTTGGTGCCCCTGCTGGCCGGCTTGACGATCACCGCGACGATGTGATCCGACAGCCAGTCCTGCCGCCACTGCAAGTCGGCCTGCGCCTCCCACTCGCCTCTCGGGTCAGCGGGAATGCCAACCTGGCGAACCTGGGACGCGTACCACCGGTCACGGTCCAGTTGAGCCTCGCGAACCCGGCGTTCCGCCCCGGGTAGCAGACTCGCGTAGAACAGGTCCGGAGAGATATCCGGATTCCGGCCGTCACTCCAGGCGGTCATCAACGCAGCCCGGGCCGCCAGCGCCGCATCCAACTCAGGCCCGCCGGACCACTCCTCGACCGGGACAGTGGGTTCCGTACCGCGGACCCGCTCCAACTCCTGCATGATCGTCTCGACGACATAAGCGTCCACCCGATCCCGGTCCCGCCCGATTCCGTTGCAGCCACCCTGCGCCTTGGGCGGGCACCGATACTGCCACCTGTCCTTCTGCGTAGGGTGCGGCCCCGTCGTGAGTTGGGTGTTGCACCTCGGCCCGCCCGGCTTATCAGGGGCGGTCGGCTTGCCGCACCGGACGAATCCGCTGAGCAGGTACTTCCTGCCCTTGCCGATCGTTCCGTACGACGAAGGGTCGATCAGCGCTCCGGGTTGATCATTCTTGATGTCCCACTTGCGCCCCTTCGACTCCTCCATCCGCGCGTTGATCTTCTTCCAGACCTCCGGCGTGCAGTAGGTCTGCCAGTCCCCGATTTTCTCCTCGCCGGTGTCGGGATCGAGAACGATCCACCCGGTGCGATTCATCCTCCGCAGGCCAGACGGCTTGGGGTTCCGCAGCCATGTCCGAACAGCCGACACCCGCCACACGCCCCCCACCGTCGTGCGGGCGCCTTGGTCCTGAAGCCACCGGGTGATTGACGTGATGGAGTGCCCCTTCGCTGCACGTTCGATCATCTCCGCCGCGATCGGGGCTTCCTTGGGGTTCTTACGCTTTCCGTCAGCCATGTACCCGAAAAGGCGCCGACCGGGTACGGGAGCACCGGCGATCGCCCGGTGCATGTGGTCACGGGTGACGCGGATGCTCGTCTTCTTCGGCTCGCGCTTGTTGCCGACCATCTCCAGCGCGCCCATCATCTCGAACCCCTCGCCGTAGGGGTCGAGCATTGACGTGCCCTGGATGTACACCCGCTCCGGCACGTCGGTCAGGGTGTCGGTGAACCGCTCCCACTGGTAGAACTTCCGGGCGAGCCGCGACTGCTCGACGACGATGACGCCCTGGAAGGTGTGATCATGACCGGGCTGCCGGCACTTGCCGCCGTGCGCGAGCGACCAGATCAGGTCCTCGAAACCTTCGCGGTATTGATCCTTCGACGCGGACTTGTTGTTGTCCGTGATCTCGCAGACGACCTCACACCCGAACCTTGCGGCAACGGCGCGGTTCTCGCGGTGCTGGTTCGAGACGCCCATCTCGAACGGCCGGAACTTCCCGTTCTTGGCCTTCTTCTTGGCGACGCTGATCCGGGCGTACGAGACGACCGGAACGGGGCCGGACGGAATGCCGGCGGCCCGGTTGAAACTCTGGGGGGAGTACACGCATCCTCCTGCTGACCGACGGCGGCGGGCGGGCACCCGCTGCCGAGACTGTCGGCCGTGCGACTGGATGCAGCAGTAAAAGACCAGTTCAGAACCTGTTTGCTACCTAGTCACTCCGCTGGACGTGGTAGCGCGAGAATCTGGTCCCAGTTGAACAGGACGTCGAGGCCCAGATCCTCGGCCTCGGAGGCGGTGCGGCGGATGGTGGCGTAGTCCATGTGTTGCGGCTGCAGTTGCAGCCCGATGCGAACCGGCCTATCGATCATGTTGTGAGCCTACGTCCAGACGTGTCCTGTTCTGGCTGGGACAGCGCAGGACACGCTGTCCCAGGATGCCCCGGACGGGCGGCTCACCCGGTGGTCGCCCCGCTCCGGGCGCTCGACTCCGTCGACATACCGGGCAGCGCACGTTGTCCCACGCTTTTCGGAATCGGTTGAACAGGCCATATTTTCGACCGTGTATCCCCGGGGCGTCGGTCGCGCACACGGTGTCTGATGGAGTTTCGAGGCCGTGTCGTCATTCGTCGGCTCCACCCGGGGATGATCATTTCTCGGGGTGGCGGAATTGTCGGCGGATTGATCGATTCCGGCCGCGGATTCGTGAGACTGGGCAGAGGCGACACGACAGCACGGAGGGAGACGGCCTTGCCGGTGATCTCCTCGGTGCGACCCGAATCCGCCGATGACGGCGGCCTGCACCTGATCACTAGGTGTCATGGGTATCCTTTCCGAGCCGGGCGGAAGACCCGCTGTGTCCCGGCCCGCCCGGTAGGCAGGCAGGCATGCCATGAATTCCGAGGACTAGCGCAGATGAGCAGACACGACGACGGCAGGGACGGCGTCCAGGCGAATCCGTTCTCGCCCACCGCGATCGCGCGGGTGTCCGAGGCCGCGGCCGACTTCTTCACCGTCGGTACGACCGCGACCCAGGCGGCACTGAGCCTGTTGACGAACCTGCTCGATCGTGACGCCGGCGCGCCGGGCCACGAGCCGGACGAGCCCTTTCTGGTCGCACTGCTCGGCGACCACGGCACCGGGAAGACGCATCTCTGCATCGAACTGATGCGGCACGGGCGGCGGCACTCACCGGGACGGGTTCACACCTTCTATCTGGACGCCCCGGCGGCCACCTTTCTGGCCCTGCAACGTGAGCTCGCCGAGAAGATCAGCCGCGACGACCTGGTGTCCGCGATCCGCCACCTTCCCGATCCGTCACCGCGGGCCCTGGCCGAGCACGGGATCCGCCATCACGGCCTTGCCGTCTGCCTGAGCCTGCTCTCCGGCGGGGAGCTCGCCGACGACGCCTGGTCCTGGATCCGGGGACGGCTGCCGAGCGCCGCGCTCGCCGCCCGGGGCGTCTCCGCCGGGTTGCTGGACGAGCACGACGGCATCCAGGTCATCGCCGACCTCGTCACGGCGCTGGGCCTGGACGGCTCCCGGGTGCTGCTCGTCGTGGACGAGGTCGAGAAGATCCTTTCCGCGTCGAACCGCAGCAACGCCGAGGCGGGCGCCGCATTCGGGGTCTTTCTCGAGGCGATGCGGCGGACCCCGGTGATCCCGGTTCTCTCCGGTGTTCCGGATTGGCTTCAGGTGCTGCAGGAGGACACCCGGCAACAGGTGCGGCGCGGCATCGTCACGATGTCGTTGATGACCGTCGGCAACACCGTCGATTTCATCCGCGCGGCACAGGACCGGGCGTTCGGCACCCCTATGCTCGCACCCTTCTCGGAGAAGACCGCGGAGTATGTCGCCCAATTCTGTGACGGCGTTCCCCGACGGATCGCCCGGATGTGTTACCAGCTCTACCGCAAATCCACCGAAGACGGGGTGCCCGTCTCGTTCTCCATGGTCCGTGACGTTCACGCCTACTTCGACGTGATCGGTATTCAGGATGTGGCGGCGGCGATCCGGCAGATCCTGGAACGCGACGGCCTCCGGTTCTCCCGCCATCACCTGCCGGGGCCATGCACGGCGGTCGCCGTCGACTTCTGGCTGCCGGTGGGCGACGAACGATCGGGTGTCTGCATCCTGCTGAGCGACAGCGTGCTCAAGTCCGAGGACGCCGACAGGCTGATCCTGCGTGCCGACGCGGTGCGATCAGAGGCGGGGCCTGTCGAGATCCAGCTCGTGGTGGCCGGGCAGCTGCCCCCGGAGCTCGCTCGCACCCTCGCCCTCGGGTTCGGGACCGATCCGCTGGTCCACGATCCGCTGCATTTCGCCGACGACCTGTCCACCACCGTGCAGGACTTGGTCCGGCGTCTGGAAACGGCCGTCGGTATCGATCCGCTGACCTCCGTCTCCAATCAGCTGCAGCGGATGCGCCGCCGCAACCAGCACGGCGACCGCGCCATCGAGCAACTCGCCGACCAACTGGACGAGATCCGGCTGAACGTCGACCGGCGATTCGCGTCCCTGCATCGCGCGGTGATCGAGACAGCGGGGGACCGCCGTCCCCGGGCCGCGGTGGTGGAACCGCCGGCGGCCACGGCGCGGCCCGAGCTCCCCGAACGGGTCGGATCCCTGTTCGACAGCGCGCTGGAGACCCTCGACGGGGTCCGCCGGGTGCGTACGGTGTTCCGCGACACCTTCCGCCTGGTCGAACAGGACGTGTCCCGGGGTGACGCCACCCGCCTCAGCGTGCGCTCGATGGTTCGCTCGCCGGAGGTTCTGCCGGCACTCGGCGTCACGACTCTGCTCCGGGCGATGGTGGAGACGTTCCGCGGTGAGGTGGCGACGTGGATGTCCGATCACCGGACGTCGGCCGGGCCGGACGAACTGGCCAGTCTCAACGCCATCTGCCGAACCTACGAGAGCGAGTTCGAGGAGGTTCCGCTGTTCCGGCTGGACGGGCTGGGGGAGCTGGCGGCGCGCAGTTCCGGACACGTCGACACGATCGGCCAGCTCGCCTGGTCCCGGCAGCGCGTCATCATCCGGGAGACCCTGGAACGTCTCGCTGAGCGGGTGGAGGCAGAGTCGTTGCGCGCGGTTTCGCCGCCGGCGTCGGAGCTGTCGGCCCGGTCGTGACCCCGGACCGGCTCCGGCTCGCCGACAGCGCGTTGGCGCCCGCGTGGAGCATGTTGATGCACAGGATCGCGGGTGCGACGGTGCCGATCGTGCCGGGGAACAACGGTTCCAGCGCCAGCGCCAGGATGATGGCGGTGATGCCGTTCTGCTGGCCCAGTGCGATGTGCAGACGCTCCGGACCGGGGAATCCCGTGGTGACCACCAGCCCGACCACGATCTGGGCGAGATAGGCGAACACCCCGAGGAGCGCACCCCGGGCGAGGTCGACACCGTCGATCAGGGTGAGCCCGAGGGCGAACGCCGCGACGAAGAAGGCCACCCGCGTCACGGCCGGCAGAACACGCATGGCGAGGTACGGGCGCATGAACAGCCCCACCAGAGCGAGACCCAGCATCCAGAACGTGCTGACCGCCACCGTCACCACCGCGATCAGCAGCGTTACGGCGAGCACGTCGACCGCCAGGTGGGACTCACCGGGAACCGGTGGCAACGCCGAACGCCGGAGCAGCTTCCGCCACAGCAGCCACAGCACACCGGCGAACACCAGGTTCGCGGCGAGGGCGCCGGCGAACGTGCCGAGACCCGCCGTCTCCTCGCCGTCGAAGCCGCCGGCAGCGAGCACGAAACCGGACAGGTAGACGGCCAGTAGCGTGGTCACCGGATCGTCGAAGGACGCCCAGGCGGACAGCAGCGAGCGGGCCCGGGCCGAGAGCCCGGTCAGCGACTGGTCGGCCGCCGTCGCCAGCGGATCGATCTGCGCCACGACCACGCCCAGGATGAAGCAGACGGGATCGCCGAAAACCAGGTACAGGCCGCCGCCGATCAGCAGCACCTTGGCCAGGACACCCAGGCTGACCGCAAGCAGCACCCGTAACCCGTTCCGGCGGAGCTCGTCGACGGAGACCTGTGCGGTGCTGCCGAGCAGCCCGATCGCGAGCAGCAGCGTGATCGCGACCAGATAGCCGGGGCTGTCGACGGCGTCACCGAACTGCGGGAGCAGACCGGTGACCGTACCCGCGAGCAATGCGGCGAGGAACAGTGACAGCGCCCGGATCCTGGTCATCGGCAATCGACGGCAAGAGCGGCGGCATGGTGATCAGCCGCTGCCACGGCGCTCTGGTCGAGCGTCATTCCGATCAGGTGACGGTCGTCGCCGACCCGGTAGTAGAAGATCGCGCCCTGCTCCACGTCGAAGACCGCCCTCAGCAGCGGCGCACCGGTCGCCGCGGCGCTCACCCGGGCCAGCTCCGCGACGTTCCGTTCGGCGAGTCTGCCGAACTCCCGGTAGAACTCGCGGCGGATCTGCGGCGGGATCCGCGTCAGGAACTGCTTGACGGTGTTGCTTTCGAACGTGTCGACTTCCAGCAGTTGGTCGGTGCCGCGGAACAGGGCGGCGTACTGCAGCGAACCCCGGGCGACCGCGTTCCGGAACGATGGGAGCGCCGTGCCGCCGTCGGGGTGCAGGGCCTCCTCGTGGACCGCCTCGGCCGGAACCTCGTCGGCGTGCTCCGACTCCGGCGGAATCTCGAACCAGCCGCCCGGGTTCAGGCTCGGTTGCCCGACCAGCTCCCGGATCCGGTCCACCAGCTTGGAGACCGCCTTGTCGACGTGAGACACCCGCGCCGGCGAGGACGGGTCGACGTCGCCGCCCGCGGTCGTGGACGCCATCACGTACTCGTCGAGGAAGATCGAGTTGGCGAAGAACGCGCCGCCGGCACCCTGCAGCACCATTCGGATCAGCGATCCGGTCCGGAAATGCTGGAGACTTCGGTCCAGAGCCCGCATCTCGTCGGTGACGGCCCGTACGATCCGCAGGTGCGACGTCCGTCCCGTCTCGTCGCTCTCGGCCCTGTCGATGCTCAGGCTCCGGCGCCGCATGTTGACATGGGTGAGGAAGCGGATGTCCGGTTCCGTCAGCACCGTGATCCGGCAGAGATCCGCGCGCGTGTCGAACTCCGGTCCCAGATCGTCGGCTCGGTCGATGTGGACACCGGTCGCTGGCATCAAGCTCCCCTTCTGGCCGAATCGTCGGACGTACGAACGAGACAGTCATACTCACGTTTGAGGTATGTCGATGTCCAGCGTCACCCACTCGCTCGGCGGCGCGCCCTTCTCCAGGAGAGTGAGGTTCGTCCGGGCGGCTCTGGTGTACGGATGTGTCTCACCCAGCCGGCCGTGCGAGACGCCCGCGGTGCTGCTGAGCAGCGATCGCGCGTCGTCGGTCTGACGATCGGAGTACTGACAGGCGGCGAGGTTCACGGCCGCGGCGATGGTCCACTGGTGGTCCACCCCGAAGCGGTCGTTGAGACTGTCGTGTCCCTGCCAGGCGGACTGGTACGCGCCCGCGCTGTCACCCAGCTGCCGACGGTACATCGCGAGGTTGGCGAGGGCGGCCGCCTGGAACGGATGGCCGGCGGTGTGTATCCGGCGGTAGACCTCCAAGCAGGCGGTCGCCGTGCTGACTGCCAGGTCGGCCCGGCCCTCGACACCGTAGGCCGCGGCCAGCGACAGCCGGCAGGCCACCGTGTAGGGATGGTCGGCGTTCAGCACCTCGACGTAGTTGTCGCTGATCTCCTCGATGTCGGCCGCCGTGAACCCGGGCTCGCTCAGGCAGCGCCGGGTCACCTCGATGGCCCGGCGGATGCGGAGCACGTCGACGTGGTTGCGGTTGTCCAGCCCCGGCACCCGGCGGATCCCGATGGCGGCTTCCTGGAGCGTCGACAGCGACTCGTCGAGCAGGCCCAGCTCGCGCTGGTAGATGCCGATGTTGCACAGTGTGCGCCAGACCCCTAGCTCGCTGCGGCCCATCAACCGCAGGTAGGCCTTGTAGACCTGCTGCTCGGTGGTCAGGGCCTGGAGCGGGAAACCGGCCAGGAACTGGGAGATCGCCAGGTTGTGCTGGGACATCAGGGTGTCCAGGTGGTCCCGGCCGAGCAGGGCCAGCAGACCTTCCTGGACCAGTTTGTCGTGTTCCCAGGCGTCGATGAACGCGCCGTCGCCGCGCAGGTCGCCGGCCAGCCCGCGGCGCACCCGGAGCATCCAGAGCGTCGGGGGCTGGTCGGCGCCGGGGTCGGATGCCGCCAGCAGCTCCTCGTCGATCTTCCGGGCCCGGGCGTTGTCGCCGAGTGCCCGGTACAGGTTCGCGACCTGCCCGCGCAGGCGGAAGAGCTGGGCGTCGTCAAGGGTGAGGCCCTGTGCCTGCCACGCGTCCGCGGCCGTCTCGGCGATACGCAGAGCCGCCTGCCAGTTGATCCGGTCCCGGAGCCGGTACAGGTAGCGGACCTGCTTGTTGACCCAGTGGCGGACCGGCTCCTTGTCCGACCCGGTGGCCTCGCAGTAGTCGAAGTGCCGCTGCAACTCGGCCATCCGCGCCGCGTGGGCCGGCTCCTCCACCTGCGGGTCGCTCGGCGCGTACGCGGCAAGGGCGTGCTGGATCTGATCACGCCGCTGCCCCCGGTCGCCGTTCATACGGGCTTTGAGCAGCTCCTGGACGGCGCGGTGGATGCGGACCTGGCCGCGCCAGCCCCAGTCGACCTCGAACAGGCCGTACCGGGTGCCCGACCACAGCACCACGTCGATGTACCCCTCGTCGGCGACGATCGCGGAGGGCTCGGCGACGTGGCCCTGCTTCTCGTCGGGAACGGCGACCTTCTCGTCGGCCAGCAGCCGCAGGATCGGCCCGGCACGCAGCAGGTCCAGGGAGGCGCCGTCCGGGGACAGGAACGCGGCGAGCTCGGCGAGGCGGACGGTCAGATGCAGGCGTACGACCCCCATGGAGTTGAGAACCATCGCGAGGGACCGTGCGATGGTCGTCATCTCGGGGCTGGACAGCAGTTCTGCGGGGAACGTCCGGTCCTCCGCGCGGAGCCGGGTGATGACCTCGCCGGCGAGTTCGGAGGTCGCCACCAGCTCGGTCAGGTTGCCGTTGCGCCGACGGATCGGGATGCTCTCCCGCAGCCACGCCGAGACCATCCGCAGTGCCAGGGGATGCTGGTGGGCCGCCTCCGCGATCTGCCCGGCGAGGTCGTCCGGCAGCGTCGGCACCCGCTTGGTCAGCATCGCCACGCTCTCGGCGCCGGCGAAGGCGCCGACCGTCCACACCTGCTGATCCGCGTCGGCACGCCGGGAGGTGACCAGGACATGGCAGGCGGGACCGCGGGGGACGAGGCCGTCCAGCTCCTCCGGGTCGTCGGCGTTGTCGTAGATCAGCAGGGACCGGGGCGCGTCCGGTCTGCCGAGCGCTTCGACCGCGGCGCGCGGAGCGTCCGCCCGGTTCTTGATCGACATCCGGTCGGCGAGCGCGGTGAGGGCCGCCAGCGCCGACCGGGCGGTCTGCGCGGGGATCCACCACACGATGTCGTAGTCGTAGGCGAACCGGTACGCGTACTCACGTACCACCTCGCTCTTGCCGATGCCGGGGCCACCGCCGAAGAACACGTGCTCGTCGCTGTCGCTGATCAGCCGGCTGCGCAGGTCGTTCAGGAGATCCTCGCGCCCGACGAACGCGGGGTTCCGCGCCGGCAGGCTCATGGTCTGCACCGACGCGGCGGCGGGGAACCGGGGCTCGCCGCCGGCTCTCTCCTCGGCCAGCTCGATCAGGCCGAACCGGGCGCGGATGATCGAGGACGGCGTCCACGTCAGGGGCTCGGTGAGGTCGACGGTCAGCCGAGGCCGCCGGGTCGGTGGGGGACCATCGTCACCGACCTTGATCCACACCAGATCGTCGGCGCCGGTGGTCATCCGGCGCAGGATCGGGCGCATCGTGGCGGAGCCGAGCGCGGCGGAGGAGATCACGCACACGGTCCCGCCGGCCGTGGCCTGCCCGGGCTCGAACTTCTCCACGGTGATGCCGCCCCGGCGCAGCAGGCCGGCCAGCCAGTCCGCGGAGCCGCGGTCCTCCGGGGCGTACAGCAGCGACACGCTCTGCATTCCCGGGACGCGGAATCCGAACATCTCCTGATAACGCGTACGGATGAGAGACGGGATCTCCGGGAGGCCCACGGCGCCCTCGGTGACGGCCTCGGCGAGCCGTGCGTACGGCGCCAGCTCCTCGCGGGTCTCCAGCAGCAGCGGCAGGACCTGGTCGATCCCGGCCATCTGGTAGCCCTTCAACCGGACCTCCACCGCGGCGTCCGGGGGCTCGCCGAAGTTCGACGGCGGCTCGGCGGGAAGCGGTGTCCCGGTCCGTACGCCGTGCGGCGTGGGCAGATGCACCCAGCGGCTGTCCACGTCAGGAGCCGGCACGGCGCCGACGGTCACGATCCGTGGCGAGTCTCCGGAACGCCGTGCCTGCAGCCGGCCGAGGATGCCGGCGGCCTGATCGATCTGCCGTGGCGTGTAGCAGAGCACGGCGACATCGCACAGCGCCGCGAGGTGTGCCTCGAAGCCTTCGCCCGTCTCGGCCGGATAGTCGATGAGGACGTAGTCGTAGGGCATCGCGGCCAGATCCCGGCGAAGCTCGGTGGCGGCGTTCTCGGAGGTGCCCAGTGTGTCCGCCGCGATCCGGTGCAGATCCAGATCTCCGAGTCCCATCGGCAGGCCGTAGTGGACCGGTGGGACGCCGTGCGCGAGCTGATCGACGGGTACCGGCGGGCGGAGGCTCGCCTGCCGGCCGGCGGACTCCGGGAGGCCTGCCGGCACCAGGTGGAACGGCCAGAAGTAGTTGTGCAGGGTGATCCGCTGGTGGTATCCGTCCAGCAGCAGCACGCGCCTGCCGCCGGCGGCGAGCACGGTGGCGGTGGTGGCCAGCATTCCGGTCCGGCCGCTTCCCGGCCCCGGGGACAGGAAACCGATCACTCGCGCCCGCGATGGGCCACCGGACCGCTCCTCCCGCGTATTCGACAATCCGGGCACCGCCGTCTGCTTCCTTCCTGCCGGGAACTCCCGGACCGCTCGTGACTAGTCCAGGTCCCGCGGGTCGGATCCGATGACGCTGTCGAAGGCCGCGTACTGGTTGATGTCGTCCTTGTTGTCCAGCACCCGGCAAACAGAGTTGGTGAAGACGTTTCGCGGAAGCGAACGGACCGTATTAAGATCGACGGCAGTGAGATCCACCAATACCGACTCCATGACAACCGATTGCACGGCGTCTGGGTCGGCATTCATGTGCTGGCTCCCGTGTCGAAGTCGAAGATCATGTTATTTGTCCGGGGCCGCCGACGGCGGATGGCCGGGAATCGGTCGGCCGACCACATCATATAGGCGCTCCCGCGTTGTTGGTCCAGATCATCGGCCGGTGCCGGGGTGTGCGTTCTGATGTCGGGAACCCGACAGAGGCGGTGGATGTCGGGGCCGGCTGCGTCTTCATATGGATGCACGTCGGTCGCAAATCTCACCGGGCAGGGCCGTCCGGACAGGGCTGCGTGATGGCGGGAGAGCAAGTGGAAGAAGTGATCCAGGCGACGACCCCGGGCCCCGCCCCGCGACCGCGGCCGATCCGGCAGTTCATCGTCAAAATCCACGGCCGCTGCGACATGGCCTGCGACTACTGCTACGTGTTCCGGATGCCCGATCAGGAGTGGCGCAACCGTCCACGGTCGATGTCCGCCCCGGTCGTCGACGCACTTGCCGGGCGCATCGCCGAGCACGTGCGCCGGCACCGGATCCCGGCGGTCGAGGTGGTGCTGCACGGGGGTGAGCCGCTGCTCGCCGGTGAGCAGGCCCTGGAATACACGGTGGACACGATCCGCCGGGCGGTCCGCGGCGC
This sequence comes from Actinoplanes sp. NPDC049802, assembly GCF_040656595.1. Lineage (NCBI taxonomy): Bacteria > Bacillati > Actinomycetota > Actinomycetes > Micromonosporales > Micromonosporaceae > Actinoplanes > Actinoplanes sp. NPDC049802. Next base: position 8,000 of record NZ_JBFAMR010000018.1, on the reverse strand, counting down.
CGGAAAGGTCCGTGTGGTGGTGCAGACCAACGGCCTGCGCCTGACCCCGGCCGTGCTCGACATGTTCGTACGGCACCGGATCGGCATCAGCGTCAGCCTCGACGGCGACCGGGACGCCAACGACCGGCACCGCCGGACGGCCGGTGGCCGGGGCACCTTCGACGCGGTGGCGGCCGCGCTGCACCGGGTGAACGCCGGACCCGCCCGCGAACTGTTCCGGGGCCTGCTGTGCACGATCGATCTGGACAATCCACCGGTCGAGACGTATCTCGCGCTGAAAAGCTTCCGCCCGCCCATGATCGATTTCTTGTTGCCGCACGGCAATTGGACGCAACCGCCACCGGGCCTGCGCGCCGGCTCCAGCCGAACGCCGTACGCGGAATGGTTGATCGCGGTCTTCGACCATTGGTACGCCGAGCCGGCGGAGGACACCCGCATTCGCCGGTTCGAACAGATCATCGGCCTTCTTCTCGGCGGGCATTCCGGACTCGAGGGCGTCGGTCTGTCGTACCCCGGCTCGGTCGTGATCGAGACCGACGGAAGCCTGGTCGCCTCGGACTCATTGACCAGCGCCTTTCCCGGCGCCACCCGATCCGGCCTGCATCTGCACCGGGACGATTTCGACGCCGTGCTGAACCTGCCCGAGATGGCCGAGCGCCGGTCGGGACGCGCCGGCCTGCCGGCCACCTGCCGGGCCTGCGCGCTGCATCCGGTGTGCGGCGGCGGCCTGCGCACGCACCGGTACCGCAGCGGCGCCGGATTCGACAACCCGTCCGTGTACTGCCGGGATCTCGCCCGGCTGATCGGTCACATCCGGGGCCGGCTCCAGCAGGACGTCACCCGCCTTCAGTCGGAGGTCGCGTGACCGTGCCCCACCACCGGATGCCGGTGGACATGTTCACCGCCATCGCCCGGAGCCGCGCCGGTGTCTCCGCCGTCGAGACGCTGGCACGCGCACAGGAGAGCAAGGTGAAGCTGCTGCTCCGCGAGGTCGTCGACCGGGTGACCGGGCCGCGGGCGGTTCTCGTGGCGGCGGCCTACGATCAACTGGCCTCGGTGGGGCGCGACGACCCGGCCGTACTGCGGGAGGTGCTGCGGCATCCGGTGGTCGGCGCCTGGGCGGTCGAGGCCGCGAACACCGCACGGCTCGACGGCTCGCCCGGCCCGGAGCGCATGGCGTACGTCGCCGCGGCCGCCGCGATCAGGTCCGGCGGCCGGTACGAACTGTCGCTGCCCGCACCGCGGACACCCGAACCGATCGTGCCGTTGCCGACGCTCGGGCACGTCGTCCTGCCCGCCCGCGCCGCCGGGCCCGTCGTGCTGCGTACCGGATCAGGCGGGGCGCGGCTGTGCCAGGGCACGGTGTCCGTCACCGTCGGCGCCGGCGATCCCCGGTTCATCCCGGTGCCGTGGATCCGTGCCGAGGCGGACGGCCTGCGCATCGGCCTGCAGCTGGACCGCGCCAGCTGGCTGCTGGCACCCGGACTGACCGGCCGCGGGCAGCATCCGATCGAGCGGTGGGGTCAGGACACCGAGGCATGGGCCGGTCACCTCACCGCGGCCTGGCAGGTGCTGGTCGCACGGCACCGGCCGGTCGCCGAGGAGGCCGCGGCGACCTACACCCTGCTCACTCCGCTGGCGAGCCCGTCCCGGGGCCAGAACAGCGGCACCTATGAGGACGCGTTCGGCTGCCTGGCCATGTCGCCGCCCATCCACGCGGTGTTCGGCGCCGCCACGGTGGCCCACGAACTGCGGCACGCCGAACTGGCCGTGCTGATGGATCTGTTCACCCTGGTCGAACCGGACGACGACGGCCTCTACTACGCGCCCTGGCGTCCCGACCCCCGACCGGCCCGGGGCCTGCTGCACGGGGTGTACGCCCACCTCGGCCTCTCCGCGTTCTGGGCGGCCGAGGCGAGCGCCGCCGGTCCCGGTTCCGAGGCCGAGATCCAGCTGGCCCGGTGGCGCCAGGCAGCGGCCAGCGGCGCACAGACCCTGCTGGACGAGGCCCGGCTGACCGAACTCGGCCGGCTCTTCGTCACCGCCGTCCGCGACGAACTGCGGCGCTGGGGGCAGGTCCCGATCTCCGCGGCCGCCGCCGAGTCGGCGCGACGGCAGGCCGAGACACACCGCCGGGAATGGCTCAGGAGAAACTGCGTGGACCGTTAGGCCCGCGTTTCGTCGCGGCGAGCGTGGTGAACCGGTCGGTCTGCAGCCAGTCGGTGCCCTCGTCGTTGACCGGGCAGCCCGCCGTCGACAACCGCTGTTTGAAGGTCTGGAGCACCTTGGCGTCCCCGCTGTCGAGCCGCAGCACGCTGCGGCCGACGATGTCCGAGAAGGGCCGTACCTCACCGACCTGCACGATGATCGTCTGATCGGGCTTGACCCCGAGCGCCATGCCGATCTCGAAGAACACGTTCGGCCTGCTCTGGCAGCCCGTCTCCCGGTCGTGCGGGGCGTCGGTGCCGCGCCGCAGGTCGGCGTGCAGGGAGACGGTCTCGTCCGGGGTCAGCAGGGCCACCACGGCCTGCGCGTACGGAAAGATCTGGCTCACCGTGTTCGGCACCAGCGGCGCCGCGGAGTTGCTCAGTTGTTCCACCTCGCCGAACTCCACCGGCAGCAGGCCGAGGTCACGGATGAAGTCCTGGACCGCGCGCAGCGCGTCGGAGTCCCGGCCGTAGATGACGAAGACCCGGCGCGACCGGTCGGGATCGACCGGCCGCGCCGGGTCGGCGGCCGGCGCCGACGGCGGGGGGAGCCGCTGGCCCGCCACCGTGCCGGCCCGCCGCGGCAGCGGGATGTTGAGGGTGAGCAGGGCACGATCCCGGACGTCGGCGAGATGGAGCCCGGCCCCGGTGATGATCCGGGCCGCCTCGGTGCCGGCGTCGGTGATGGACAGCAGCAGGTCTTCCCAGCCGGCCACGCGCCGCCCGAGATCCTCGGCCCGCTTGGCGGCCCGGTCGAGCGACCCGGTGAGATCGTCGGAGTCACCCGGGCCCGCGCCCTTGCGCGTGGAACGTGCCGGCAGCCCGGCGCGGACCATCTGCTCGGTGAGGCCGCTGTCGGTGAGTTTCTGTCCCGCCGGGGTCACCGGGTCAGCGAGCATGGCCAGCAGGATGTGCCCGGAGTTCGGCGAGTGACCGTCCAGGGCGGCGATGTGACGTGCGGCCGCGACGAGGCTGTCCACATCGGGACCGAAATCAGCAGACACCGGGGGTCCTTCCGGGTACGACATCGACGGGATCCCAGACGCTACTCTCCCGAACTCGGGTGCAGCACACCTCGGGCGGGACCTCGCGTGAGCGCCCGGCCGGCCGTCAGTCGTCCCAGCGGCGCTCCAGCGCGGTCAGGCCGCGGAACCTGCCCAGGTCCATCCAGTCCGTGCCGTCGGTGTTCACCGCGCATCCGGCATGGCGCAGCCGCTGAACGATCTTGTGGAGGCTCGTCACCCCGCCGTCGAAGTGGATGGTGTTGAGCCCGGCCAGATCGGAGATCGGGCGCAGATCACCGAACTCGATCAGCACCGTGCGGTCCGGCTGCAGGCCGAGCGCCATACCCGCTTCCAGCAGGACGTTCGGCCGGCTCTGACCGGTCAGCCGGGCCTCGAACGGCTTGTCGGACCGGTTCCGCAGAGCCGGATGCAGGAGGGCGCCGTCATCGGGGGTCATCAGCACCACGGCCGCCTGATTGTGCTGGAACGCGGTCCGCAGAACCTCCAGCATGTACGGCATCGGCTTGCCGGTTCGCCGTACCACCTCCTGCCAGTCGAGCGGGTGCAGATCGAGGGACTGCAGGAAGCCCCAGATCGCCCGGCGTACCTGCTCGTCGCGGCCGTGGACGACGAAGACGTCGCGCGGCTTCACAGCGAGTCCACGAAGGCTTGCAGCTCCAGCCGGTCGATCTCCTCGAACTCGGCGGGCGGGACGACGATCCGCAGATGGGTGGTGCGCACCCGCTCGCGGGAGGCGGCCACGAACGAGAGCAGGATCAGGCGGAGCAGAGACCGGCGGTCCAGCGTGTCGACGCGGGCGAGAGCGGCGCCGATCAGCGGCATGGCCAGCGGCCGGCGCTGACCGTGCTCGTCGACGGCTTCCCACAGGCGGCTGAGGCTGTGCCAGAGGATGTCCACCGACGACCGTGCGGTCAGGCCGGCCGACATCGAGCTGTACGCGAGACAGAAGAAGTGCCGCCGTGCCGTCCCGAGCACGGCGACCGTGCCCAGCGGATATCGGTCGAGTTTGCCGAGTGTCTTGTCCGCCCGGCTCACCGTCTCCCGGACCGGGACACCGGCCAGTGCGGTAGCCAGGTCGGCGTCCAGCCGGTCCAGCTCCGCGTCGTAGACCCGCCGGAGGAGCTGGGCCTGGACACTCTGCTCGTTGACGATGCGGCTGTCGCCGGGATCGGTGTCGAAGACGTCGGTGAAGCCGATGACCAGGTGGAAGTCCTCCTGGTCGAACAGGTCGCCCGGCACCACCTCGACCCGGCAGCGGGGTGTTCTCAGATCGCGGGCGACGGACCGGCCGGGCCGGGTGCGGTAGAGCCCGAACCCGATCGACGCCACCGCCACCGCGGCGGTCACCTGGCCGGCGAACCCGGGGAACGCCGCCCTGTCCCAGATCGCCTGGTACGACTGCAACAGCAGCGCGAAGACACCGAACGTGGCGAAACTCTGCGTGGTCCAGATCCGCAGTGCCTGCCTCGTCATCGGCTCCCCCCACAGCGGACGTGTCATCCGCCTGCAAGGTACCAACCGGATGCTCCTTCCCGCCCGTACCGCTGCGGCGCCCCCGCCGGTGACCGGGACGTGGAGAGGACCCGGGGCGGTCAGGCGCAGGTGCCGTCGATCTTCTGCCCGATGGTGGCGAACTCGCCGGTCAGGAACGCCTCCGGGTCCGGCTGCCGGGACGCCTCGGTGAGAGCCGCGGCGATCTCGTCGGCGGCGTCGCGCTGAGCCGGGTCGGCGCTCTGCTCGGCCGCGGCCGTCACCTGTCCGGCCATGTCGGCGAAGGTCTTCTGCAGACCGGCCGCGTCGTCGTTCGCGGTGTGCTCGGCCAGCCGGACCGCGCCCTCGGTGAGGATCTTGTAGACCGTGCTGCACACGTATCTCGGCTGCCCGGCCGACGCGGACGGGACCGGGGCGATGCTGACCGGGGCGGGCAGGGAGCCGGCCGGAACCTCGATCTCGATGCCGTCGCATCCGGCGGCGGAGACGGCCAGGGCCGCGATCAGGGTGACGGTCACGGCCGTGCGGCGACGCTGCGGCACTGCATTCCCCTCCTTCGATGGCGTACGGGGAGCATAGTGCCCACCGCGACTTTTGCGGATCTCGGAAGTTAGCTCTGACGTGGCCAATATCCCCAAAATCGGAAAAACCGCCGTACGGCGTGCGATGATCACCGGCCTCGCGACAGTCCTCGTCGCGGCCGGTGGCACGGCGTTCGCGGAGATCGTCTCGTCCCAGCCGTCGATGTCCCCCTCGTTCAACGGCCCCGTCCACGCGGTCGCCTACCACGGTGACACCGTCTACGTCGGTGGCGACTTCACCACCGCCTCGGTCAACGGGCGCACCGAACAGCGGACCCGGCTCGCCGCGTTCGACGCCCACACCGGGGCGCTGCGCGACTGGAGACCGTCCGCCGACGCCAACGTGCGGGCCCTCGCCGTCGACGAGGGGGTGGTGTACGCGGCCGGCGACTTCGACACCGTCAACGGCGAGACCCGCGACGCGGTCGCCGGCATCAACCGGTCCGACGGGCAGGTCACCCCGCTCCAGCACACCGTCGTCGGGCAGCCGAACGCGATCGCCGCCGGGCACGGCCGCGTCTACCTGGGCGGCCGGATCAGCAGCGTCGACGGACAGCCGCGCCGCAACCTGGCCGCCTTCACCGCCGCCGACGGGGCGCTCGACGCGTGGGCGCCGACCACCGACGACACCGTCAACGCGCTCGCCGTCACCGAGGACCGGGTCTACCTGGGCGGGGCCTTCCACCGTACGAACGACGTCCGCTCGACCCTGCGGCTGACCGCCGTGGACCCGGCCACCGGCGTGCTCGACCGCGGGTTCACCCCGAAGCCGGTGTCGCAGGTGTTCGCGCTGGCCGCCCACCCCGAAGGCGTGTACGCGGCACTCGGCGGCCAGGGCGGGCGGGCCGTCTCGTACACCCGCGACGGTCAGACCCGCTGGACCCGGGTGTTCGACGGCGACGCCCAGGCGGTCACCGTTCTGTCCGGGACGGTCTACGTGGGCGGCCACTTCGACAAGGCCTGCACCACCACCAACAACGGGGCGCGCGGCATCTGCACCGACGGCTCGGTGGTCCGCGGCAAACTCGCGGCCGTCGACGCCGACGGCAACCTGCTCGAATGGGCGCCGCAGGCCAACGGCGTCGCCGGCACCCGGCAGTTGGCGGCCAGCCCACGGCTCGGCGCGGTCAGCGCGGTCGGCGACTTCACCCAGGTCGGCGGGCTGAGCCGGAAACGGTACGTCGAGTTCACCGGGGTCATGCCGCAGGTGGAGGAGGCGGCCGTGGACAACGTGGCGGCGTACAACTTCGACACCACCATCGCGGACGGCACCTTCGACGACGGCTCCGGGCACGGCCATCTGCTGCGTGCCGTCACCCGCAACGGCGGCGCCCCGCGCATGGTGCCGCACGGCGCCGGCCAGGCCCTCGGTTTCCCGGCCAAATGCGCCGGCGACGCCTGCCCGCGCCTGATCCTCCAGGCCGGCGACACTCCCGATCTCAACCCCGGTACCAGGCCGCTGCGGTACGGGGCAGGCGTGCTGCTGTCCCCGGCCGAGACCGGCCGTGGCGAGAACATCCTCCAGAAGGGCTACTCGAACGGCGGCGGCCAGTACAAGCTCCAGGTCGACGGGCTGTCCGGCAAACCGAGCTGCGGCATCAGCGACAAGACCGGCACGACCGTCCATGTCGCCCGCAGCCGTACCTCGGTCGCCGACGGCCGCTGGCACCGCCTGGAGTGCCGCCGCACCGGCCCCACCCTGGCCATCGTGGTCGACGACCGCCTGGAGACGGTCACCGCCGTCCCCGCCACCCTCTCGGTGGAGTCCACCCAGCCGTTCACGGTGGGCGGCAAGGGCGTGGGCCAGAACAACGACCAGTTCCACGGCACCCTCGACGACATCTGGGTCCAGATCGGCTGACATTCTCCGGTACGCGTGACGCCGCCCCGTCCCGTTTGGACCGTCCCGCCTGTTCGGCGCGCGCTCGCCGCCCACTCCAGCCCGTGCCGCGCCCGCCGGGCCGAGATCGGTGGTCCCTCGGGCCGGCCGGGCGCCTCCCGGCAGCCTGCCGCCGCTCCCGGCTGTCTGCCGTCGTTCCCGGCTGTCTGCCGCCGTTCCTGCCCGCGGGCCGGGATCTCGCGCCGGCCCGTTCGGTCCTCCGGCGGCGCCGCGGAGAACCCGGCGTGTGGAGTTTGGGTCTGATTCGCGCCCGAACTCCACACGCGGGAGGCCCCGGCGGCCGGTGCGGACGGCAGCTGGCCGCCGGGGCGGGAGGCGTGTGCCGGACGGAGGGCCGGCACACGCTGCTCACTACTCACACACCGCCGAGGCAGGCCCCGGGCGGCCGGGGATTCGGGCCGACCGGTCCGGGGAGAGCGGGAGCGGGATCTCACCGGCGAGGACGGTGCCGGCGGATCCCGCGTGACCGGATGGCGCAGAATCGAAGGTCATCGTTGCAGTCATGTTGCGCGGATGCAACAGCTTGTTTCTGCCGCGGTCATCGAAAAGCCTCCGTGGAAACCCCCGGCTTTAGCCGTGGGGAGGAATCGGATTCCCTGCGGAGCAGGGCAGGGAAAGCCGGTTCGCCGCCAAGGCGGATCCGGCGTCTCACCGATGGGGCGCAAGGGAACAGGCGTGCTAAAGTTTCGCGTGTTCCAGCCGGTGAGAACCAAGCCGATCGGAATGAACGTGTTTTGCCACGGCGGAGCGTAACCGTGCCAGTGCTGACGACGTGAGACATGCGGCTCGCCTCCCC